>PUOB01000111.1 GCA_003551985.1 Desulfobacteraceae bacterium
CCTTCGGGCAGTTCAATGCCGGGAAAAAGGAGGTTGAAATATTTTTGGATGTCCACCTGCGTCAGGGGATTCAGGGATATGTTCTTTATATCGAGCGATTCGCTGTAGGCCGTTCGAAAAAGACTCAGCGGAATGCCGCCGGAGTCCTCTTTGGTGCCGATGGAGGCCGTTGCGCAGATGAATGCGGGAGATTTGCCGTTGGCAATTAATTCCCTGAATATGTCAAGGGATGCCGGGTCAGCCAGTTGAAAGTCATCGATGAGCAGGATGAAGGGCCGGTTTTTCAGAAGCTTTGCTAAGAAGCGATTCAACGCATTGAAAACATTTTCCGTTTTTCCCGGAATACCGCCTGGCGCAGGGAGCTGGTTTTCGTCCGTAAGCTGGGGGATGATGTGCAGAAGGCAGGCAAGATCCTCCTTGCCGGTCGATTCTATTGTTCCGATGCCCTTGTCGTCGCACTGGTTCATCAATGCGATCACGGCGTATGATACAAGGTAATAGGGCCGGTATGTTTCCTGGACAACGCCGTTTATCCGGACGGGATTCAGTCTTGTTTTTTCAAGATTGCGCTGTACGGCGTCGATAAAGCTTGTCTTGCCCATACCGGGTTCGCCGTCGATAATGAAAAACTGGTTTTTCCCTTTGCCCAGATCTTTAAACGCGACGCTGACAATGTCAAATTGGGCCTTGCGACCGACAATGCCGGCGCTGTGGACGGAACGGATCGCGAGGCGCCCGGCATCCGAGGCATCAATGATGTTGCGATTCTCGTCCTTTCTTGCATGGTAAAGGGCGGTATCGGCCCGGTTGACCAGCAGGTTCCCATGGTCGGCATCGTCCGGGGCGCAAGCGACACCGACAGCTATGGACACCGGTATCGGCATGCCGGTTTCAGCGGAAAAAAAGGGGTTTTCTTCAAAAGCCGCAACCAGTGTTTCGGCGGATGCCATCCCGTCTTGCTTGTTTTTCCCGGGAAGCAGCATAATGAATTCGTCGGCGCTGTATCTTATGAGCAGGTCTTTCTCAGCCGCAAGCGATTTCATGATTTCGGCTGTATGAACGACCAGCTCGTCGCCTGTTTGTCCGCCGTACTGCTCATTGATCCGTTTCAGGTCATCGATACCGATCATCAGCAGGCAAATCGGCCGGCGGGCAAGATCGCGCCAGTCTGTTTCCTCTTCGAAAAAGTGAAACAGGCGGCGCCTGTTGCCGAAACCGGTGCGTTCATCCTCCAGAACAAGTGTATCCGGGTCTTTCCCGATGTTTTGAAGAAAATATAGGAGCTTCCGGTACTTCATCCGTCCTCTGCCCGAAAGGTGGGTGTTGGTTTTTATGGGGATTCCTGCCAGACCGTTGCAAAAACCATTAAAACAACATACAAAACTTTGAAGAAATGATCAACATGAAAGAGAGGATGCAGCGTTAAGCGGCAAAACAGCGAACCCGTTTTTCGAGTTCTGAAAACCGGGAGGACATATCGTTCACGATACCTGCCAGCAGTTCGCCGGCGTCCGGGATGTCATTGATCAGCCCGGCACCCTGGCCGCAGCATATTTCGGCGTCATCGGCCTTGCCCAAAAGCTGTGAGTGATACTGGGAATGCTGCGCCAGAAATGCCTGGATCGATTCTGCCGAAGCCCCCGTCTCTATGAGCCGCAGGTATTCTTCAGTAAAACGGTTTCTCAGGTCCCGTGCAACCATTTTTTCCTTGGGTATGGAGACCGTGCACGCATCGCGGCCCTTGACAATCATCTCTTTCACGCTTTGGTGGCTTTCTGCCTGCAGGGTGGCCATAAAACGGGATCCCATGTAGATCCCGTCTGCGCCGAGGGCCATCGCCGCGATCACGCCGCGGGCGTCCGAAATGCCGCCGCCCGTGACCAGGGGGATGTCGACCGCATCGGCCACCATGGGGGTCAGGGCAAAGGTGGTCAACTCCGTCAGGCCCTTGTGGCCGCCCGCCTCGTACCCTTCGCAGATAACGGCGTCCACCCCGGCCGCCTGCGCTTTCAGGGCGTGTTCGGCCGTGGATACCGCGTGCAGCACCTTGATCCCGGCACCTTTGAGCGTTTCGGTGTAAACCTTCGGGCTGCCGACCGATACAATCGCCGCCGGTACCTGTTCTTCAATGACCACGTCGACGATTTTTTCCGAAAACTTCGTGTCCTCCCCGAAACCGACCACGATGTTAACGCCGAACGGGCGATCCGTCAGTTCCCGGATGGCTTTGATGCGCTCGCGTATCCGTTCGCCGGTCAGCTCGACGTCATGGGTAATGTCGTTTGATCCGGCATTGGGGCCCAGCGTTCCGAGTCCGCCGGCATTGGATACCGCCGAAACCAGTGCCGGCCCTGAAACCCAGTTCATGGGTGCCTGGATAATAGGGTAGCGGATGTTCAGGAGTTCACATATGCGGTTGCGAATCATAGGCAATCCCTTCTGTCACTTATCTTGCGAATTTTTAAGAGTTCATCAAATATACACTATATAAGGAAAAACCGCTTTGATTTTTTGTTCTTTATGATCAGAAGGGGTATTTTTTTTTCAAGGTTGTTGAAATTTTCGGCAATGTTGCCGAGCAGCGTCGTAGCATCGGCGACAGCCCCGGCGGCGCCGACCACGATGAGATCCGCATTTTCATTCCCAGCTGTTTTGTATACCTTGTCCACCTGGTTCTCGGACGGATCGAGTTCGCTGAAATGGCATCGGATGCTTTCGGGCGGCTGACCCATTCGCTCCAGGAAACCGGCGTATTCCTTTTGAAATCGCTCTTTCTGCGTTTCTGCGCTGCTTATGGTGGTGGCGGGGAAGTAGGTTTCCGCGGTATTGTAGAGGAAGTAGGACTCAACCGCTGCGCCGGTTTTTTCTGCTATCTCCAGCGCGCGTTTAAAAGCGGTTTCAGATTCCTTTGAACAGTCGGTTGTACATAGAATTTTCTGGATCCGGTACTTTACCCTCTCCGGTATGATCATGATATCGCAATCCGCCCCGGACATGACTTTATGGCCGTACCGGGCCTCCCTTCTCGTCCCGAATTTCTGGCCTATGAGAACAAGGTCCGTTTTTGTCTCGGCGATGAAGTCAATAATGGCCACCGATGCATCTTCAGCCTCCACGAGGGTCTCGGTTTTCACCGGAATATTTTTTCGGAAACCGTCGTCGACTTCGGCATCGATCTTCTGGGCGATGAGTTCGTAGAGTTCCTCTTCATCGGGAAGATCCCTGCCGCCCTTGTCCGGCAGGTCGTATTCCTGGATGACATGGAGGAAATAAACGTTTTCGACGCCCGTGGTTTCCGCAAAAAAAGCGGCATATTCAACCATAACCGGGTCGATATACGTTAAATCCAGGCAGGCAAGTATGTTTTTAATTTCATGCATAAGGTCTCAAGCCCTTGTAAAAAAAAGTTACCGGTCTTTCTGCTGGAGCATTTTTTTGACCGTATCCTGGTAGGATTCGCGCTCGATTTCCTTTTCCCGGAGCTCTTCTTTTTCGTATTCTTTTTGAAGGCCCTGCTTCAGGCTGTAGCCCATGATAATCAATATTACGGCAAAAGGCAAACCCGTTATGATGGCGGCTGTCTGGAGTGCGGTGAGCCCGCCGCCGATCAGGAGCACCGCCGCCATAAGGCCCTGGACGACTGCCCAGAAAATACGCTGGGTGACGGGGGAGGTCAGTTTGCCGCCTGATGTAAAGGCGTCTACAACCAGGGACCCGGAATCCGAAGACGTGATGAAAAAACTGATAACGAGCAAAATGGCGGCGATATTGGCAATAATTGAAAAAGGAAAATAGTCCAGAAGCTTGTAGATTGAAATGGCGACATCTTCCGTGACCGGCCCGGCAATGTCGACAAGTCCCTTGAGTTCAAGCAGCAGAGCGGAACCGCCGAACGCGGTGATCCATAAAAATGTCAGAAGCGTCGGAATGACCAGGACGCTCAGTACAAATTCCCGGATGGTTCGGCCCTTGGAAATGCGCGCGATGAACATGCCGACGAATGGCGACCAGGAGATCCACCATGCCCAGTAAAAGACCGTCCAGGAGTCCTGCCAGTTGGTTTGCTCGTAGCCTTCGGTCCAGAAACTGATCTCGAAAAAATTGTCCAGGTAGGCGCCGGTACTCTGGATGACAGCGTCCAGTATAAATACGGTGGGGCCGAAAACCAGCATGAACACCAAAAGGATGGCCCCTAAATTCATGTTGAGCTCCGAGAGCCGCTTGACGCCGCGGTCGAGCCCCGATGCAACCGAAACGGCGACGGCGCAGGTGATTCCCCCAATGAGCAGAATCTGCATGTTCGTTGATACGGGCATGCCAAAAAGATGGTTCATGCCGGCGTTGATCTGTTGAACGCCGAAGCCAAGGGACGTGGCCAATCCGAAAAGCGTTGCCAGAACGGCGAGCACGTCGATGGCATCCCCCCAGCGGCCGTGGACTTTTTCCCCCAAAAGCGGATAAAACACCGAGCGTATGGCGAGCGGAAGCTTTCGATTGTAGGAAAAGAATGCCAGTGCCAGGCCGACCAGCGCGTATGTGGCCCACGGGTGGAGGCCCCAGTGAAGAAATGTGGCTTTCATGGCGAGCTTGGCGGTTTCCAGCGTTTCGCCTTCGCCGAACGGCGGGTCCGTGAAATGGAAGATGGGCTCGGCAACGCTCCAGAAAAGAATCCCGATGCCCATGCCCGCCGAAAAAAGCATGGCAAACCAGGATATCCGGCCGAATTCGGGCACCGCGTTTTCCCCGCCCAGGCGGATATTGCCGTACTTGCTGAAAGCCAGGTACAGCATGAGAAAGAGATAGATATTCACGGAGATTATAAAAAACCAGCCGAAATTGGCGGACATCCATTCCTGTATCGCGGAAAATACCGCTTTCATGGGGGCCCCCACGATCAGGGTGACCGCGATAAACGCCACTGCGAGGATGGCGGCGGGCCAGAACACCGGCGGGTGGATATCGAAGTACGGGTTTTCCGGCGGCTTGTATTTCGGGTCGGATGATTCAGGCATTTTTCAGGTTTGTCCGGATAAAAGCGTTGAAGCGCAGGGCAATCGCATGTCTCACTGGAATAAGCTAAACAAAAACTATTACGCAGGGATGCCGGTTTGTCAAGACAAACCGCATATAAAGGCAGCGGCGAAGCGCGGTAAAGAGGTTGAAATTCAGGGAGAAGAGATCATTACATCAGCGACAGCAGCGCGCGCCAGCGATCCATCTCGGTTTCCGCGGGAAGCCCCTTGTTTTTCAGAATAGATGCGATTTTATCGTCGTTGAATCGCAGATACGGGTTGACGCGGATTTCCTCGGCGAGCGTGTAAAAAAGGTTGTTCGGATCGTATTTTTCCAGGTATGGATCGATGTGGGGATTGTCCGGTTCGAGACGTCTTGAAAAGTCCAGATATTCCATGACGTAATCGTGTCCGGCATACACCCGGGTTTCCTTCGGCAGTTCAAGTATTTTTTTAATGGACTGCAGGAAGCCGGCTTCATCACCGGTAAAGCACCGCCCCGCTTTGCCGTTGAACAGCGTGTCGCCGGATATCAGGGTGTCATTGAAATAAAAGCAGACTGAATCCCGGGTATGGCCGGGCGTGTGCATGACCTTTACGGCCATCTCTTCCAGGTCAATGGATTCATTGGTCATGAGGGCGTCGAATCCCAAAAAACGGGCGC
>PUOB01000360.1 GCA_003551985.1 Desulfobacteraceae bacterium
GAAAAATAACAGCCGTTTCCCACGACCAGGTGCTCATGGACCGTCACCCCGACGGTCATGCAGGCGAATACAAGGCGCCGCGTAATGTCCATGTCGGCACCGGATGGTTCCGGATCACCGGAGGGATGGTTGTGTGCGAAAATCACCGCGGCCGCCCGGTGTTTGAGAGCGGCCTGGACGACTTCCCGGGGGTAGACCGAACTTGCCGTCAATGTGCCTTCAAACAAGGTTTCAACGTCAATGACCCGGTTCCTGGCATCCAGGAATAGCACCTTGAAGCACTCGCGGTCCCTGGCGGCCATGGTATGATGGAGGAAGTCGAAAAGGGCCGCCGCATTGTTCAAGGCATCCGACTTGACAACCTTTGTTTCCAGGTAGCGCCTGGACACCGCCGGAATCAGCCTGATGCCGAATACGTTTTTGGGTCCGACCCCGTCAATTTCGCAAAGTTCGTTTACAGGCGCTTCAAACACCCCCTGGAGCGTCTTGAAGCGTTTGAGGAGCATTTTGGCGGCATCCTTGCAGTCCTTCCGCGGGGTAAACAGGGTCAGCAGCAGCTCGATAATCTCGTAGTCATGGAACCCCTCCAGTCCGCCTGCCAGAAAACGGTCCCGCAGGCGCCGACGGTGGCCTTCGGATTTATGCCGGTTGTTCGTCTCCATCAACAATCCGGACAGCGCTTACAACACGTCATCGAGTTCGCCTTTCAGGCTCCGGGTCATCAACTGGTAAACCCCGGCCGCGGGCTCAAGATCATCATACAATACGGCATACACCGAATCGGCGATGGGCATCTCCACATTCAGCGATTTGGACAGGTTGTAAACGGATTTCGCCGTTTTTACGCCCTCGGCCACCATTCGCATCTCCGCGAGGATGTCATCGAGTTTTTTCCCCTCGCCGATCATTTTTCCCACGGTGTGGTTCCTGGAAAGCGTTCCTGTACAGGTGAGGATAAGATCCCCTACCCCGGCAAGTCCGGCGAATGTATGGGGATTCGCCCCCATCCGGATGCCGAGGCGACGGATTTCCGCCAGGCCGCGCGTAATGAGCGCGGCCCGTGTGTTCAGGCCGAGCCCCAAGCCGTCAACAATGCCCGATGCAATGGCAATGACGTTTTTGATGGCCCCGCCCAGCTCAACCCCGATCACGTCCGTATTGGTATAGACCCGGAAATGGGGGGCGGCAAAAATCGCCTGCACGTCATTTGCAATGTCGATGCGGGACGCCGCAGCCGTCACCACAGTCGGGGTTTTCTGCGCCACCTCTATGGCAAAACTCGGGCCGGAAATCGCGGCCAGCCGGTCCCTGCCGGGGAGCAGCTCCCCCAAAACGCCGGTCATCGTCAAGAGGGTTTGATTTTCAATACCTTTTGATGCGGAGACCACGATGGCATCATCGGGTATATGTTGGGCTGCGATACCCGCCACGCGGCGCGTCTCATGCGTGGGCGCCACCATCAGCACCATGTCCTTGCCGCTGACGACCCCGGCCAGGTCATTGGACGCACGAAGGTTTTTCTCGAGTATAATCTCAGGCAGAAACAGCCTGTTCTCCCTCTCCTCGTTGATACTCCGGGCGACTTCCGGTTCATAGGCCCACAAATCGACGGCGTACCCTTTTCCCGCCAGCAGGTCCGCAAGCGCGGTCCCCCAGCTTCCGGCGCCCACCACACCGATTTTCGGATTATCGATATCACGCATTGACGTCCACCTGGTTTTCGTGCGGCGTTTTCATGCGGGCACTATGTTATATCGATGTCCTCGATACTGTCAACACTGCCAACGTCCCCGCCGCCGTCTTCTTCTTCAATCGCATTGTTTTCAGCCTCGGCAAGCCTTGCGGCGCTGACCAGTTTTTCATCCGGCGCAATGTTGACAAGTTTGACGCCCTGGGTGTTCCGGCTGATCACCGATATATCGGAAATGGCGATACGGATAATCTTGCCGGAACTGGTCATGAGCATCACGTCGTCGTCATCACTGACAAGCAGAATGGTGACCACCTTGCCGTTTCGTTCACTGGTCTTGATCGTGATAACACCCTTGCCGCCTCTTTTCTGCACCGGGTATTCATCCAGGACGGTACGCTTCCCATAGCCGTTTTCCGTTGCGGTAAAAAGGGTTTCCCCGTGCGTCATCACCTCCATGCCGACCAGTTTGTCCCCCCGGCTGAGGCTCATACCCCTGACGCCGCGCGATATGCGGCCGCTGGGGCGGACATCGGTCTCATGAAACCGTATGGACTTGCCGTCATGGGAGCACAGAAAAACATTCCGGGTGCCGTCGGAGAGACGGGCGGCGATCAGTTCGTCCCCCTCGTTCAGGCGAATGGCGATGATTCCCCCCGCCCTCGGCCTTGAAAACGCCATGATATCCGTCTTTTTCACAACGCCATCGCGGGTGCACATGAGAATGGTAAGCCCCGGGGTATATTGAGGAACGGCCAGAACCGTGGTAAGGTGCTCATCCGGAAGAAAATTGAGCAGGTTCACGATGGCTTTCCCCCTCGACGACCGTCCGCCCTGGGGGATATCATACACCTTGCACCAGTAAACCCGCCCCTGGTTGGTAAAAAACATGAACGTGTGGTGGGTCGAAGCCACGAACAGGTGCTCGACAAAATCCTCGTCCTTTGTCCCCATGCCGGTTTTGCCCTTGCCCCCGCGGTTCTGCTGCTGGTATAAGGTGACGGGGTTTCGCTTGATATACCCGCTTTTGGTAATGGTAACCACCATGTCTTCCTGGGCGATCATGTCTTCAAGGCTGATTTCCTGCGTATCAGCCACAATCCTGGTTCGACGGCCGTCGCCGAACATATCCTGCACCTCGGTCAACTCGTCTTTGATGATATTCAGGACCAGGCGCTCGCTGGCAAGGATTTCCCTGTACCCGGCGATGGCCTGGAGGATCTCGATGTGCTCCTGCTTTATTTTGTCGCGCTCAAGGCCGGTGAGGCGCTGCAGGCGCATATCCAGTATGGCCTGGGCCTGCAGATCGCTCAGCTCGAAGCGATGCATCAACTGCGATTTGGCCTCCGCAGGTGAGGCGGCCGCACGGATCAGGGACACCACCTCGTCCAGGTTGTCCAGGGCGACGATAAGCCCTTCCAGGATATGGGCCCGGGCTTCGGCCCTGTTCAGATCGTAGCGGGTCCGGCGGACAATGACGTCCTTGCGGTGAATGATGAAGTGCTCGAGGATTTCCTTTAAATTCAAGAGCTCGGGACGGCGGTTGACCACGGCCAGGAAGATGATGCCGAAATTGTGCTCCAGCTGGGTATGCTTGTAGAGCTTGTTGAGAATCACTTCGGCCATCTGGTCTTTTTTCAGTGCAATGGCCACGCGAATGCCGTCCTTGTCCGATTCGTCCCGCACATAACGGATGCCCTCAATCTGTTTGTGCTTGACCATATCCGCGATCTTTTCGATAAGGGAGGCCTTGTTGACCTGGTACGGCAGTTCCTTGACCACGATGGTTTCCGACTGGGACTTCTTGTCCTGTTCGATATCGATCAGGGCCCGGATGCGCAGCTTGCCGCGCCCGGTCTGGTAGGCCTTCCGTATGCCTTCCGTACCGTAGAGTATTCCACCGGTGGGAAAATCCGGGCCGGACAGGTACGTCATCAATTCCTCGATCGACAACTCGGTGTTATCGATCAAGGCCTTTATGGCGTCGCAGAGTTCGTTCAAATTGTGCGGCGGGATGTTGGTCGTCATTCCAACGGCGATGCCGGAGGACCCGTTCAACAGGAGCGCCGGTATCCGGGCGGGCAGGACCATCGGTTCATGCAGGGTTTCATCGTAGTTCAGCTGCCAGTCAACGGTTTCCTTGTCGATATCCGCCAGCATCTGGTGCGCGAGGCGCGCCATCCGGACCTCGGTATAGCGCATGGCCGCGGGCGGGTCGCCGTCCACGGATCCGAAGTTGCCCTGGCCGTCCACAAAGGGGTAGCGCAGGCTGAAATTCTGCGCCAGGCGGGTAATGGCGTCATAAACCGCTGAATCACCGTGTGGATGATACTTACCGATAACGTCACCGACAATACGGGCGGACTTTTTGTAGGGCTTGTTCCAGTCATTCCTGAGTTCCCGCATGGCAAACAGAATCCGGCGATGGACAGGCTTCATCCCATCGCGAACATCCGGCAAGGCCCTGCCGATGATCACGCTCATGGCGTAATCGAGGTATGATTGGCGCATTTCACTTTCAATGCTGATTTCGGATATCTGCTGCTCTATGTCACCCATTTTTGCTCCTGGTGATAAAAAATGCCTTGGTTTGGCTTACGCCGCCGGTATGTCCGGCCAAACAACCAACGCAGTGCACCCGTTCCCGCACCCGGCGCTTTGCCGGGGCGGAACGGCTGATGCATCTGCCTTGTGTTACCACGTGTTATGACGAAAACTTCCGACTTTCGTTCGGCTGCTATTTACGGGCCATATCGATAAATCCAAGCGCAACAAAAGCAAGCACAATCAGGGAAACATAAACCGCCGGCCAGCTGCTGGTGAATTCCCAGGCCACACCGGGAACGATAATCGCCGGGATACCGAATGTGACCAGGATGCCGAGTGAACGGGTAATTGACATGATAAACTCCTTATCGTCTAAATAACGTTGATGGCGTCGTAAAAAGTCCCATCTACTGCGTTGCAGCAATTTTTCATCCGCCAGGCATACGACATGTATGCCTTCGCGTATGAAAAATTACTGCGCCTTGTATATGGAACGTTTACCTTAGCCATCTGTTCCTTATCTTGTGACTTTTTACGAAACCGTCAACGTTGCCGTTTCGCAAGTAAAACCATCCAAAACGCCTTGACCCCCGTTGGCGCCTATGCCGACTCCAGAATCATGGCCATGCCCATGCCGCCGCCGATGCACATTGAGATCAGCCCGCTTGATGCGCCGGTATTTTTCATTTGATAGACCGCGCTGACCGCCTGGCGGGCCCCTGTACAGCCGATGGGGTGCCCCAGGGAAATGCCGCTGCCAAGCTGGTTGGGCTTTTGCGTGTCTATTCCCAGGTCCTTGATGCATGCAAGCGCCTGGGCGGCAAAGGCTTCGTTCAGCTCGATCACCTCGATATCGCTGATCGAGCGGCCCGTCTTGTTCAACACCTTCCGAATGGCCGGGATCGGGCCCAGGCCCATATATGCCGGGTCAACCCCGCCGCCGGCAAAGGCGCTGATTTTGGCAAGCGGCGTCAACCCAAGCGCTTTCGCCTTTGCCGCGCTCATGAGCACGACCGCTGCGGCGCCGTCATTAATGCCCGACGCATTCCCGGCCGTAACCGTGCCGTCCTTCTTGAAAACCGGCTTGAGTTTCGTCATTTTTTCCATATCGGTTTCCATGGGACGCTCATCGGTGTCGACCACCACATCCCCCTTGCGGGTCTTTAGGGTCACCGGGACGATCTCTTCGGCAAAGGTGCCGTTATGGATTGCCGCCATTGCCCGGTTGTGGCTGAGCACGGACAGCTCGTCCTGCGCCTGTCTTGAAATGCCGTATTTTTCAACGATGTTTTCCGCTGTGACGCCCATGTGATATCCGTAAAAAATCTCATAGAGCCCGTCATACACCATCAAATCCAGAATTTCGCCTTTTCCGGTCACCTCCATGCGATGGCCCCACCGGGCTTTGGGCAGCGCCATGGGGGCATTGCTCATGC
>PUOB01000273.1 GCA_003551985.1 Desulfobacteraceae bacterium
AAAAAGGGACAGTTTCTCTCCAATGCCATCTGCCCGTCCAACGGGGCGGACATCAACGGCCCGACCGCCAACGCCAACTCCGTGGGCAAGGTATTGGGCGGCCGCGACGGTTACAACAACATGCTGCCCAACGGTGCTTCCCACACCATCACCTTCAACCCGTCCATTTTAAAGGACGGCGGCCACCGGGACAAATTCAAGGCCTTTCTCCGGGGGTATACCGAAAACGGCGGCACCGCTCTGCAGATCAACATGCTCGACCCGGACACGCTCCGCGACGCCCAGAAAAACCCCGGCGACTACCGCCACCTCCTGGTGCGCGTCACCGGCTACAACGCCTATTTCACCGGCATCGGCAAAGAACTTCAGGACGAGGTCATCGCCCGGCTCAGCCACGGCCGGTTTTAAACCTGTTTTAAAATAAATGCCCCGCTGCATTCCTTTCATTTAATCCATGGGTCTGCCCGTAGGGGCGAAAAATCTTTCGCCCGCTGCACGACAAGAATTCTTTGCCCCCCGTAGGGGCGAAAAATCTTTCGCCCGCTGCATTCTACAAAAAGGCATTGAGCTTTCAGCTATCAACAGGTAAAATGAAAGGATAATGAACACTTTATTTTTTATCGATTCCGTAAACCTTACAATATCAATTCGTTATGCGGAATCATGAAGAATCTTACGAACGGTTAAGAATACAATTTTTTAATGGCCAAAAAAAAGAAAAACAGCAAAAAAGCCAGAAACCAACAAAAAAACCAGCTCCAGCAGGAGTCCGCTGAAGCGCTGGTTGACCGCGCAGAAGCAGCCCTTTCCGGCGGCAAGGCCCGCGAGGCGGTTGAACTTTTGAAAATCGCCGCCAAAAAACCAAATGCACCGGATACCATCCCGGTCCTTTTGTTCCGGTCCTATCTTGTCCGGGAACGGCAGCTCCAGGCAAAAGGAATGCATGTGGAAGCCGAGGCTGTCAATCGTCTTGCCATAAACTGCGTAACCGATGCCGGACATCTCGAAAAAACGGATCTTGTATTGTTCGCAGCCTCAGCACCCGCCCAAAAGGCGTTTGATGCCTATGCCGCCTATCTCAGTGACAAGTCGCCATCCCTTCAAATCGAACGCCAACTGGTCAACCGGCTCCTTCAAACCGAAAACTGGGATTGGCTCGATCGGCTGCCCTCCGATACGCCGATACGAAAAGACGCTTCATCCGTCCCCGTCGCTGTTTCGCAGATGAACGAAGGCCGGTGGGAAGCCGCCCTGGAGCAATTGCGCCATATTCCGCGTTCCTCGCCTTTTGCGCCTTTGAGGTTGCTTTGTATTGCCATGCGTGCATTTTATGACGAAGATGACAAGGGGTTCGCAAAAGCAAGTGCCATGATTCCCGAAGATTTTCTTTTATATCCAATGATGTCAACGTTGCGAGGTTTCCTGACGCCGGATGGGGGCGATTCGGATGAAGCGTATCGGGCAGATCGGACAAATGATCGCTTACAGATCTTTTTCGATGGCCCGGTGGACCCCCGCCCCGCTATTTCGCAGCTGCTCGCCGATATAAAGCGGAAAAATAGTCAAAAAGCGACTCGTCAAATCGACTATCTGGCCCGCAACATGTACCCGGCCGATCCCCGATACTGCAAAAAAACTATTCTTGCGATCATAAGCAACATGGTGTTTTGGGAAAAATGTTCTTTCCGGGACTTTACGACAATGGTCGACGCCCTGCTTAACAAAGACGAGGCCAGAGATATGATGATGCGCCTTGATATGCACGGGCAAAGGCCATTGTATAGCGCAGCCCACTATATTGATTTTCTGCCGCGCCTTTTTCCCGATCTCCGCCGGCGTTCAATCGCAAAATCGATTATAATTTTAAATGCTTTTAAGAAAAGCAGACCGCGGGAAACCCTGGCTTACGAATATCACGCTTCGCCTTTGCAATGGAAAGGCGGCAGGATGGTTCATGAAACGCCCTGGCATCTTTTGGGTATAGACACCAACCAGAAGGATCGCCCGCATCCTTACCTGGCAATGGCACTGGAAGGCATTGCCTGCGATCCGGATAACCGGGAATGGTATCAACAGATTGCGGATATGCCCCGCAGATCGCGAAATGATCAAAAAGCCGTGGAAAGCGCTTTATTGAAAATGGCTGAGCGCTTCCCGGACGACCCGTTTCCGTTGATCGAGCTGGCGGGTCTTTACGCGGACAAAAAAGCCTACCGTCAAGCACAAAAAGCAATCGAGAAAGCCTCGAAGCTGGCCCCCTACGACAACCGTGTCATTGACCGAAAAGCCGCCTTGCTGTTGATGTCGGTGCATATCAACGCCTGGCGCGGCAAATACCATTTGGCCCGCTCCGACCTGGAAAAGGCCGAAGCCCTTGCAAGCCGGTCTTCAGGGCCATTTATCAAGGAAAAAGCCGTTCTCCTCGATCTTTTGGAAGCCCCGTGGAATGCGGATCGCATCATCGCGGAGACGGTTTCCCGCCATAATTCTTTTGACCGGCTGTACCTGCTGGTACTGCTGAGGATGGATATTGCCTCATCGCCCGCAAACGAAAAACCAAATGAAGATGAAAAGGATCGGATTGTCCGTTCCATTCAGGCGCAAATTGATACTGACATGCAAACAATCGGCCCCACAATGCATTCGCAGCAAATCATGCAACTTCTCTCGCCGGTTCCCAGCGAATATGCACAAGCGATACCGGTAGCATCCGGCGGAACGCTAAAGGACATTTTTTCCGATACGCATATAACCAACATGCTCCGGCAAGTCGATAAAAACGATATTATTGCCGCCTGTGACCGGCTTCTGGCAACCGGCAAATATGACATGATCACCGAGGAACTGACTTTTCGGCTAAATGAATCGGGGTATGACGAAAATCCCGTGATGGCTTTTTATCAACTGGTTATCGATGATCTGCCCGACAAGACAGGAAATGCGCCAATCATTATTGATCTTATCGATGACGCTTCACCGGAAACCGGACACTTGTTGATGGAAGCCGCAAAACGACTGGCCCCGTATGCCAGCGGACGCCTCTTCAAAGCCTTGCAGCTTTTCGATTTTGACTATCTTGTCCCCGACCTTGACCCCTGGCTGGATGATTTTGAAGATGACGACGATTTTGAAATACACGGCCACCTTTCTGATGCCCAGGATGTGCTTGCAATTTTAATTGGCGACACCGACGCCATGACCCCGGCGCAGCTTCTCGCAGGTGCCGAAAAACTCGTGGATTACCTGTATTGTCGTGGTACGTCAAATGCTGAAATCCGGGAGATCAGAAAAATGATTCCGGCGTCTTTTTCGTCCATTGAAAATCTTGAAAATATTGACCAATTGCTCGCCGGAATGCCGGAAAAAGACATAAAAAAACTCTCACGGGAAGCCCGGGTCTTGTTTTTTGGATAACCCGGGCGCGCAACAGGAGGACCCATGCTGACCCCTTATCTTGTCCTCGGCCTGCCAACGGACGCCGACGACGAAACCATTCGACAGCGCTATCTGACGTTGGTTAAACGCCATACGCCGGAGTCCGACCCAATACAATTCCGCCGGATATCGGAATCCTACGAGGCGATCCGGGATGAACGGCGGCGAATTGAAATGGCGCTTTTCGGCGGCATGGATAACCCGGACTATGAAAACGAGCTTTTTCGACTGGCAAAGGCCGTTGCACCAAAGCGACGGCGAGTGGGTCTCAAAGAAATGATTGCTGCCGGAGAAAAACATCAATGACCACCGATAAGCAGACGAAATGGTATGCGGTGAAACGGTTTTTCAGCCGTTCTCCCCAAAAACAGGAACAAGCGCCTGGCCCTTGCGAAGCTTCGCTGCCGGCCGATGCACCGGAATGGAAGCAGCAGATCCTGTCCGATTTTTCGCAATGGCTGGATACGCTCCCCGAAGACGAGCCCCCGGCCGGGAAGGCCACCGTTGATAATTGCGACATGTATACCCTGCTGTCCGAATTTTCTGCTCTCAGGCAGGAAATCAGGTTCCAGAACCGTGAGCAGAACCGGACCACCACCAGCTTGGCCGAAATGCAAAATGCCTATGAAAAAAGCCTTGCGCTTTTTGAAAAAAGCGCCTGGAATATCGAAACATTGGCCAGTGATATCCGTCAGGATGCCGAGAAAAAAACGACAATTCCCTTCCTGGATGTCCGGGATGCCCTGGTGCGGGGACATGCAGCGTGCCGCTCTGTCATCGATAAACCCCGCTGGTACCAGCGGACGCCCAAGAATATGCAGGCCATTGCCGAAGGCTACGAAATCGCCATCCGCCGCTTTGACCGGGCCTTGTCATATGCCGGCATCTCCCCTGTCAAGACAGTCGGACATCCTTTTGATCCAAAACAAATGAAAGCCATGGGCACGCAATCCAACCCGGATGCTGAAGCGGGGATTGTCCTTGCCGAGGAAACCGGCGGATTTATCCGAAACGGTGAAGTCATCCGGACGGCTGAAGTTATCGTCAACGAGCCAACGAAAAAACAAGCATAACAGGAGCAGTTATTGTGGAACCCATTATTGGCATGGACCTTGGCACCACCAACTCCGAGGTTGCATATATTATAAACGGCACCGCCGAAGTATTGACCGACCAGGACACTGGCATCGTGCCCTCCTGTGTCGGCCTGGATTCCGAAGGAAAGATCATCGTCGGGGAGGAAGCCAGGAACCAGGCGATTCTTTACCCGCAACGGACGGTGACGTCGGTCAAGCGGCGCATGGGCGAAAACACCGGCATCCCCCTGGGTACCGAGACCTACCAACCCCAGGAGATATCGGCCCTTATTTTGAAGACACTGAAAACGCGGGCCGAAAAAGTGCTTCAGCAGCCTATCTCCAAGGCGGTTATAACCGTTCCGGCCTATTTCAACGACGGGCAGCGCCAGGCGACACGGGAAGCCGGACAGATCGCCGGACTGGAAGTGGTACGCATCATCAATGAACCGACTGCGGCCGCCCTGGCCTACGAGACCACTGCACGGGAAAAATCACGGGTCCTTGTATATGATCTGGGCGGCGGCACGTTTGACGTTTCTATCGTCAAAATTGAAAACGGCGTTGTTGAAGTGCAGGCCAGTACAGGTGACAACCACCTCGGCGGAGATGACTTCGACCAGAAACTTGCCCGACATCTTGCCGAACACATCGAATCCGAACAAAACATCGATATTCAGGGCAACACCGCCGCCATGCACCGGCTGACGCGGGCCGCCGAAACAGCTAAAATCGAGTTGTCATCCCGGCCTTACGTTCTGATTGAAGAAGATCACATCGCCCAAAGCAACGGCGCGCCGGTGCATCTATCCTTCGAGCTGTCCCGCCTCGAATTTGAGGCGATAATCGAACCGGATTTAAAACGAACCATGGACGCGGTCAGCCGGGCAATAAAAGACGCACAGGTCCTGCCTTCGGCCATTGACCGGGTTATCCTGGTCGGCGGCAGCACCCGTATCCCCATGGTATCCAACCTGCTGGAAGAAAAAATCGGTATGACCCCCCGCAGCGAAATCGACCCGGACCTTTGCGTTGGCCTGGGCGCAGCCCTTCAGGCGGGACGTGAAATGGGCAGGGCGGATGCCGGTGTGCTCATCGATATTACCCCCTATACCTTCGGCACATCGGCCTT
>PUOB01000094.1 GCA_003551985.1 Desulfobacteraceae bacterium
AAATGGTCAGCGGTATCCAGGGAGACAAAACTCTTCGGGTGTTTGGCGGCCTGGAATATTTCAGCCGCGTTTTCGATCCCCACGATATTGTCCACCGGGGAATGGAGAACCAGCAGCGCACGTTTGAGGGATTTGACGGCGCCGCTCATGCGGTCGGCTTTGAGGTCGTCCAAAAATTGTTTTTTGATGCGAAACGCCCGGCCGGCCAAACGAACTTCGGCCTCCCCCTTCGCTTCAATCTCTTCTGTTGCATCCGAGAGGTGGCGCAGCACATGATCGGGCCTGGCCGGCGCCCCGATAACCGCCACCGCCGTCGCCGATTCGATATCCGCGGCCGCCTGGAGAACGGCTGCGCCGCCCAGGGAATGCCCGATCAAAACCTTCGGTGCGCTGTAATGTTCGGCCAGGAAATGTGCGGCGTCGACAAGGTCGCTGACATTGGTGGTAAAATTGGTGTCTGCAAATTCGCCTTCGCTCTGGCCAAGGCCAGTGAAATCAAACCGGAGTACGGCAATGCCGCCGCGGGTCAGGGAGCGGTTGATATTGGCAACGGCTTTCAGGTTCTTGGTGCATGTGAAGCAATGCGCAAAAATGGCATAGGCACGGGGTTTGCCGTCAACAGGCAAGTCGAGCTGGGCGGCAAGGTTGTGACCATGCCGGTTGACAAAATGCAGCTGTTTAAAATACATTCTACCCCCGGGTCATGGAATTCAGATTTACGGGAATGGTCCGTATCACAACGATAGATTTTTTGAACGATAGATGCTTTGACTCATTATAAGCATACGGATCCGTATTAACAAACCCGGTCGTTGCGTAAAAAATGCGAAACCTGCTGCCGCTCAAGAAATCGTTTCCCAAACGCCTTATCGCTCGGCGTTATCCGTTTCAATATCCCGCAGCTTTCGGCGAAGGATTTTGCCCACCGCGCTTTTGGGCAGCTCCTCCACGAAAGCCACCATACGGGGAACCTTATAGGCGGCCAGGTGCTCCCGGCAGTACGCGATAACCGCATCCTCGGTCAGGGTCTCCCCTTTTTTCGCTACCACAAAGGCTTTTATGGTCTCCCCCCGGTATTCGTCCGGGACGCCGATAGCGCAAGCCTCCAGTATTTTCGGGTGCTCAAAGAGCACGTTGTCGATCTCGACGGGATAGACATTAAATCCGCCGGCAATAATCATATCCTTGATGCGGTCCACGATGGACAGGTAACCGTCCTCGTCGAACCGGCCGACGTCGCCGGAATAAAACCACCCGTCCCTGAGGGCCCTTGCCGTTTCTTCCGGTTTTTTGTAATAGCCCTTCATGACCTGTGGGCCCTTGATGGCGATCTCGCCGGTTTCTCCCTGCGGCATTTCAGTTTCGCCTTTCTCCAGGTCCATGATCCGGATGTCCGTATCCGGAACCGGGCACCCTACTGTGCCCGGCTTGATGGTTCCGCCCCAGGGGGTGACCGTTGCGATCGGTGCATTTTCCGTGAGTCCGTAGACTTCGCACATGTCCGCGCCGGTAAGCGCCTTCAGGTCCCGGATGGTGTCCGCGGCCAGGGGGGCGGCCCCGGAAAAAAACCCCTTGATGGACGACAGGTCCATGTTCCGAAACGCCGGCTCGGCCAGCAGGCCGACGAAAATGGTGGGAACACCAGGCAGGAAGGTGGGTTTGTACTTCTTGGTCAACTCGATGATGATTTGCGGCTCCGGACGCGGCACCAGGATCACCTCGTATGCCATCCATATGCAAAAATTCTGAATGGCGGTAAACCCCGCGGAATGAAAAAACGGAAAATTACCCATCAACCGCTCTTCGCCCGGCTTGAGATCCGGAAACCATGCAGCGAACTGCTGGACGTTGCTGCTCAAGTTGGCATGCGTCAGCATCACACCCTTGCTTACGCCCGTGGTCCCGCCGGTGTAGAGAAGCGCCCCGATATCATTCCAGGCGCTTTTGTCCTCCCGTTTGGCCGCGCTGTAGCCTCTAATCACGTCCTTGAACACGGAAACCTGTGCATTGGGCCGGACTTTCCGGTACATCGCCTTTCTGACAAAGGGGAAAAGCTGTTTTTTGGGAAACGGCAGAAAGGTATGAATGTGGCAGGCAATAATTTTTTCGATTTTGGTTTCTCCCCGGATTTTTTCCATCCGGGGCACCAGAAGACTCAGGGTAATGACCACTTTGGCATCAGAGTCATTTAACTGGTAGACCATCTCGCGCTCCGTGTACAGCGGATTCACCTGTACGGTCGCCGCCCCGATGCGAAACACCGCATAATTCGCGATGGGCGCCTGCGGAATATTGGGAAGGCAGACCGCCACCTTGTCCCCCGGCCCGACCCCCATGTCTTCCAGTGCGCGGCTGAACTGGTTGACGTATTCGTCCAATGCCTTAAACGTAATGCGGGTCCCCATGTAATTAAGCGCATAATTTCCGGGAAATGTTTGCGCGGTACGGGACAATGCATTGGATACGGTTGTTTGATCATACTCCAGGTAAGGTTTTACTCCCTTTGCGTAAGACTGATGCCACAGCTTTCGTTCCATCACACCCTCCTCGCCCGGAAACCGGGACTGATTTAAAGTGACTGAAAGCGACTATGATGCCCCCGTTTCCATATCCCTCAATTTCCGGCGCAGGATCTTTCCCAGCGCACTTTTGGGCAACGCCTCCAGAAAGGCAACCTGCCGTGGCACCTTGTAGGCAGCCAGATGCTCCCGGCAATACGCGATAACGTCGGATTCGGTCAACGCCGAATCGTTTTTGGTCACGACAAAGGTTTTGACGGATTCCCCCCGGCGGTCGTCGGGAATGCCGATGGTGCAGACTTCCTCTATTTCAGGATGACCGGAGAGCACATGATCGATTTCAATGGGGTAGACGTTGAACCCGCCCACAATGATCATGTCCTTTATTCGATCCACGACCGAAAGGCAGCCGTCTTCGTCAAACCGTCCGATATCGCCGGTGTAAAACCATCCGTTTTGCATTACGTTTTGCGTATCCTTCGGTTTTTTGTAATAGCCTTTCATGACCTGGGGCCCCTTGATGGCGATCTCGCCCTCCTCGCCGCGGGGCATCTCCCTGCGGCCGGTCAGCATCTCCATGATGCGGATATCCGTATCGGACATCGGATGTCCCACCGTCCCCGGTTTAACCGTCCCGCCCCATGGCGCGGCCGCGACAATGGGCGAGGTTTCCGTAAGCCCGTAGACCTCGTATATGTCCACCCCGGCAATTGCCTTTACATCCCGGATGATCCACGGGGGCAACGGGGCCGCCCCGGAAAAAAAGGCCTTGACAAAGGACAGGTCCATTTTTTGAAATGCCGGGTGGGCCAGCAGATCCGAAAAAATGGCGGGTACGCCGGATATAAACGTGGGTTTGTATTTTTGGATCAATTCGATGTGGATGTTCGGCGCCGGACGGGGTACCAGGATCACCTCAACGGCCACCCACACGGCAAAGTTCTGAATACCGGTAAAACCCGCGGAGTGATAAAACGGAAACGTCCCCAGAAGACGGTCCGCACCGGGTTGGATATCCGATGAAAACCATGCAGCAAACTGCTGGACGTTGCAGCTCAAATTGGCGTGCGTCAGCATCACGCCCTTGCTCACGCCCGTAGTCCCGCCGGTGTAGACAATCGCCCCGACTTCGTCCCACGCACTCTTGTCCGGATAGGCCTTGGCGCTGTATTTCCGGATGATTTGTTCAAACAGGCATACATGTTTTCCGGCTTCGATTTTCGGGGGGCGCTCTTTTTGCGCAAAGGAAAACAGCAGCCTGTCAACAAACGGCAGAAAAGAATGAAACCGGCAGGCGATAATGGTTTCAATGTTCGTTTCCGCCCGGATGGTTTCCATCCGGGAAACCATCCG
This sequence comes from Desulfobacteraceae bacterium, assembly GCA_003551985.1. The sequence goes on from PUOB01000094.1 coordinate 3,873, forward strand.
GTCCAGGACGACAACGGCTTTGGCATCGGAGTCCGCAATCTGCAGGATCATCTCCCGGTCGGTATACATGGGGTTGACCGGCACGGCAACCGCGCCGATGCGAAACACCGCGTAATTGGCGATCACCGTCTGCGGGATATTGGGAAGACATACCGCCACCTTGTCTCCGGGCGCGATTCCCATGTCCGCCAGGGCGCGGGCAAACCGGTTGACATGACGGTTTAACGGTTTATAGGCAATCCGCCTGCCCATGTAATTGAGCGCCCGATACCGGGGAAAATCTGCAGCAGCCCGCAAGAGGGCCTGAGACATCGTTAGCCGCTCGTAATCCAGCGGATGTTTTGTGGTCATCTTTTTTTCTCCACGCACATCGCCCTCATAGCGCAAAACGATTCCACAACCCTGCACCAAAACGATTGGGCGCTGTTTTTGAACCTTGGGTTCATATGCCCTCAAAATGAATGGATGGCGAAGGACTCCCCGGGCTTCTGTTTCGGATTCTATTGTATGGATTGTTGCGACATGATAGCCTGATTACTATGTTTTTAAAAGATAAAATGAATCCTTCCATAGCCTTTTCCCACAAGATGGTCTCCATTATCGTTCCGGTATTAAACGAATCGAAGATTATCAACCGGACGGCAGAGCACCTGCTGTCCGCTTCCAAAGGGTGTAATGCCGAAATCATTATCGTTGACGGGGATCCCGACGGATCCACCATAAGGGATATTGAACTGGCAGGGATCCAAACAATGGTGGGGCCCAAGGGTCGGGGGCATCAGATGAACGCAGGCGCCCGCGCGGCATCCGGGAGTATTTTTCTGTTCGTCCATGCCGACACATGCCTGCCGCAGGATGCTGTTTTCGCAGTTTTAAACGCCTGTCGCCGGCCGGGAATTGCAGGAGGCGCATTTTTACTGGGTATCGACAATCACCGGCGGATCTACAGGCTGATTGAAGCCTGGGCGAATCTTCGCTCCCGTTTGCTTGCAATGCCCTACGGAGACCAAGCCATATTTGTCAAAAAAAGCGTTTTTGAGAAGATCGGCGGATATGCCATGATACCCATTATGGAGGATATCGATATCATGAACCGTCTCAAGCGCGGGGGGTACACCATTTCGCTGATCAAAACGACCGTTCGCACATCGGCCCGGCGATGGGAGGTCGAAGGGCCGGCGTATACCATACTCCGCAACAACCTGCTTTCAACAATGTTTTGCATGGGCCTGGATGCTTCCCTGCTGAAACGCTTTTACCGGTAAACGATGCATTGGACACGAAGCCTGGCAGGTTTTTGGGTCGGCCGCGCCGGTACGGCGAGGAAAATGAATGCCTGGCAACATGAATTGACAACATTAATTTGACAATAACGTAACTGTATGCTTATTATAGTAATATGACTTCATCATCAACCCAAAACCTGTTGCAGATTGGCGAAATCGCCGCAAAAGCGGAGACTTCTGTCCGTACCGTCCGGTATTACATGGAGGAAGGCTTTATTGCCCCTGCCGCCAGAAGCGCCGGCGGATTCTACCTGTTTTCCCCGGAAACCGCGGACACGGTATTTTATATCCAAAAATTGAAAAACGCCGGTTTAGCCTTAAAGGATATCAAATCGATCTATCAGGCCCGGCGAGACGGACAATCCGGGGATGAGGCATCCGCTGCGGTAATCGGGCACCTGGAAAAACAAAAGGCCGTTATAGAACAAAAAATTGCCGACTACCGGCAATTGAAAACCGAAATTGAAGCAGCCATCAAAATA
>PUOB01000099.1 GCA_003551985.1 Desulfobacteraceae bacterium
ACCGCCCACCGACTACCGCCCCACGACTGCTCAAAAGCGTTAGCCCACGGAATACACGGAAAAACACGGAAAAAGGGCGAAAGTCAAAGGCGAAAAAGCAAGGGCAAAAAGGATTTTTAATAAGATTGCTTATCCAGAATCCCGAATTTAAGGTTCTGTAATAATTGCAGGCTTATTTCATAATCTTTATTCGGAATCACCTCTGCTACCGCTAAAACCAAGCGATCATCAGATTCCGGATTTGCATGGCATTTCAAAATTTCCAGTACCGCTTTTTTAGTTTGCGAGCTCATCATTTCTGCCATGTCGCGGCCAAGCATTCTTGCTCCTGCCAATTCAAAGGAAAAATCCGCTATTGCAATCAAATCTGCGTGTTGATCAAACAACCTTTCATCATTGCCCGCATCAGCATAGTATTTTAACAGGATAGCAATATCCACTGCATCTTTTTTGGGAAATTCATTATGGCGATCACGCCATGCAATCAATTTTAAAACTGCCATTCCGGGCAAAGACACAAAAGGGACATCGAGCTGATCGGAGAGATGCACAAAGATTGTGTTATTTAAGGCGTCTTGAAAACCGGTTACGCTCATTTCAACGGATTGATCCGGCGGCCATTGGATCAATCCAGCTGTCGTTTCCACTGCGCCGAAAGGGATTAAATCCACGGGATGTTCATCCTTGAAATACAAGCGATGATATATTTTGGCATCTTGTTTGAATGACGCGCTGGAAACCAAGGATTCCCTTAATTTTTCATAGTGTTTCCAGTCAATGACTGTAATCGCAATGTCAATATCTAGTGTTGCTACATTTATTGGCAAATCGAAATATTGCTCAAGAATCAAAATGCGGGCCTGGGCGCCTATAACAAAAAACTCAATGTTCAGTTCTCTGGTTTTATCATTCAAAACCGTCAGGCAGTCTATTGTTGATTGGGCACAATTTTTCGATAAATCAATGAATGAACTTGTCATAAATCATTCTTGCAGCTTCAATATTTCTGTCATTTCCTGTTGCCACAAGATCCGCATAGACAAGCAGAGGCGGGGCAATCTCATTGTAATCCCAGAGATAGTCAAAGTTCCAAAACCGTTGCAATAATTCAACATCCCCGTCAGGATCTTTTCTTAATCGATGCGTTAACAGAAATTGATTTACTTTTTCAGGAACGTAAATGGTTATGGTTGCTGGTTTCAGGTAGTGCGTTAAAACCGCGGCGGCAGGTTCTGCCCCCAGCAATGCGTTGGTATCGGGTCCATCGATATTTTTCCACCAATCTGTTTGTTTTGTTGTATATTTTCCAATATACAATTTGGGTCGAAGTTCTTTTGCATACATTTCAACCCATATATCAAGCAGTTTTTCGGGTTTTATCAATTTGCGGCCATGTTTTCCCCTATCTACCAGATACTCTTGCTGTTTCAGGTCGTGCATGGCCCTGGCCACTGTTCCCTGGGCGACATTGGCGGCTTTTACGATATCGCGGTACGGGGCTTGCACGAGTTCCGGCTGACAAAGCAATGCAAAAACAACTTTTAATCCGGCAGGACGAAATGCCATGCCGATTCGTTTTTTTTCCGGAGCATCCTTTTTTTTCCGGCCGGTAATATAAATATATATCGGCGGGTCATTGATATATGCGTTTCCGGCGGTGTCGATAAAGGCGACATCCATTGCCCTCAGGCGCTCGGCTATTTGGGGATTTATATGCCGGGCTACCAGTATGCCGGTTTTTTCAAAACGGCGTACTTTTTCCGCCGCATAACCCACCGTCTCTTTTGTAAGAGTGCCTTTGATCGTAGCGTAATACGTTTTTACCTTTGTTTCATGGGCATGGATCTGTAATACGGCATCAGGCAGGTTTTGTCCGGGAGGGCCTGCCTCCGTGATCTGGATGGTGCATCCGGTGGTGGTTTCAAACGCCTGTCTTGCCGCTTCAAGTGTTTCCATTTTTTAACCTGGGGTAATTAACTGTGTACATTATTTATGCATGTACAATAAAAATGTACAAATGTAAATAGCGTACAGGCTTTTTTACGATTGGGGCGAGTTAAGGTCAAAAGCGTTTGCCCACGGAATACACGGAAAAACACAGAAAAGGGCGAATTGGTTATGATTCATCCAGCAGCCACTTCCAGATCGGAACCGCGTTTATGTTTTTGTCCAGCCGGGCTTCATCATCCCAGGTAACGATCGTACCCGATGAAATGGACAATTCTTCCATGGCGCGTTGCAGGCCCCGATATTCCCGATCAAATGTTTTTTTATCGGCCATGTGCCAGCAGACCTGGATCAGTTTCCTTCCACCGGTTAACGGGTTTTTGGCAAAAAAGTCGGTTTCAAATCCGTCTCTGGTGCTGACATATTCCACCTGATAGTGGTGGCGGCGCAAATGCATAAACACCATGTTTTCAAGCGATGGCCCCAAATCTGAACTGTTTTGAAAAATCATGGCGTTTTTCAGACCAGTGTCGATGGTATAGACTTTTACGGGGTTGATCATTCTTGATTTTTCAGACCGGGTGTGTATGGGCACCCGATAGAAGACAAAGGCATCTGTCAGGTGATCCAGATAATTGTAGAGGCTGTTTTTCGTGCATTTTACCGACATGCTTTTCAGGGTGTTGTAAAATCGATTAACACTGAATTTTCTGCCGGATGACTGCATCAACGTTCTGACCATGTGTTTTATGGCAGGGATATTGCTCACCTGGTGCCGCTCGATAACGTCTTTCAAAAGAACAGCATCGATATAACTTTGTAAAATTTCTGTTTTTGAACCGGCATCAAGGGATTGGACTTCAGGGAACCCGCCGGTTTGAAAATAGTCTTTTACCGCCTTTCGAAGAACAGCAGCGGTTTTTGACCCGAATGTTTTGGGTTTATCGGCGAACAGGCCGTGATATCTTAAGAATTCCTGAAAACTAAACGGAAAGATTTCTGTTGTCAAAGAGCGGCCTCTGAGGCTGGTGGCGATTTCCGTACTCAATAATTTTGAAGAAGAGCCGGTAATAAAAATCTGAATATTTTCCGAATCCAGCAGACGGCGGATAAACATTTCCCAGTAATCAATCCGCTGTAGTTCATCAAAGAAAAAATAGCAGGTCTGGTTTTTATTTTCAGGAAACCTGCCGTAATATACATCCAGGATATCCTGAAAATTGTCGACTGTGAATTCAAGCAGTCTTTCATCTTCAAAATTCAGGTAAAGGATTTGATTGGCGGGAATTTTTGCCTGAAGCAGTTGATTGATTTTTTGAAAACAGAACCAGGTTTTGCCGGCCCGGCGCATACCGATCACGACATCGGCTTTTCCTTTTATTTCGGAAAATCGGACTGTCCGGGGAACGGGAGTCGGCAGAGTCCGCTCGTGGAAGTCATCGATGAGCTGTGAAATGATATCTTTCATATGGCAAATATTTATCTCTTTATAAGAGACAAATCAACATGTTTTTATCTTTTTTTTAAATCCGATGGACGGAAACGCGTCAGACTTCCCGCCCTTGCCCTTCCGCCCTTGCCCTTGCCCTTACCGCCCTTGCCCTTACCGCCCACCGACGCACCGACTACCGACGCACCGACTACCGACGCACCGACTACCGACACTCCCCTCAAAATAAAAAAAGCCGTAAACCACATGGCTTACGGCTTGTAAATGAAGAAGATGGTGCCGAAGGGGAGACTCGAACTCCCACGGAGATACCCCCACTAGACCCTGAACCTAGCGCGTCTACCAAATTCCGCCACTTCGGCATGAAAACCAACCAGCAAAATCAACCCAAAAGAATGATTGATTTAAAGTTAAATTTCTTTTATAAAACCCCCATGTCTGTCTGTCAAGATAAAAAAAATGCAAGGTTGGTTTGTTTCACATGAAGGTTATACGCGGACTTGAAAATATTGAAGCACCCTTTGAGAATGCCGTTGTTGCGATCGGCAACTTTGACGGCGTCCACCTGGGGCACCAGGCCATATTTGCCGAGGTCCGGCAAAAAGCCTCGGAGATCAACGGTACGGGGGTCGCCATAACATTCGACCCCCATCCGGTAAGGGTTTTGAATCACCGGGAACCTCCTCCCCTGATCACTTTGCTTGACCAGAAGCTGGAGCTGATCGAAGCCCAGGGCATGGACGCTGCGATATGCATTCCCTTTGACCACGATTTTGCCCGGGTAACCGCGCAGGTGTTTGTCGAGGATATCCTGGTCGGCAAGATCGGCATGAAGGCGATCGTGATCGGACGGGATTACGTGTTCGGCAGGCACCGGCAAGGCAATGTCGATTACCTGCAATCCGTCGCCAGGGAACTTGGCTTCGAGGTTATTGTCCCCGACTGGGTGGCCATGAACGAGAATCTGCCCGAACGCGTGAGCAGCACCCGGATCCGGGAGATTATCCGGCAGGGAGACGTGGCCTATGCAAAAGACTTTCTCGGCCGGTATTACCAGCTGCGGGGGACCGTTTCCCAAGGGCGCAGCCGGGGCGGCCGGCTGCTTGGGTTTCCAACCGCAAACCTCCAGATAGAAGATGAGCTCTGCCCCCGACAGGGCGTGTATGCCGTAACGGTCGAAGTCGATCAGGGCATGTTTATGGGGGTGGCCAATATCGGTTACAGCCCCACGTTTGATGATTATATTTTTACCGTTGAGGTTCATATCCTTGATTTTGACGGCGACCTTTACGGAAAGCCGATCCGGGTGAATTTCATATCCCGGATAAGAGACGAAAAAAAATTCAACAGCGTTGACGAACTCGCGGCCCAGATCAACCGGGACATCGAAACCGGCAGGCAAATCCTGTCCGGCGCATGGGTCAAGGCGGCAAAAACCGTCTGAAATATATATAAACGTGTAGAACCCATCTCAAAATGGGGTAATGGTTGGATTGCATCATGGCTATATTACCGATTCTAACATACCCGGACCCTTTTCTTTTGAAGCCGGTCAAGCCTGTATCTGAGATCAACGACGAGCTGCAGGCGCTTATCGAAAACATGGCGGAGACCATGTACCATGCAGACGGTGTGGGTCTTGCATCCATACAGGCGGGCATCGAGCAGAGCATCGTCGTGTATGACCCGGATGCGGACAAGGAGAATAGAAATTACCGTGTACTGATCAACCCGCGCATTCTCGAATACCATGGCGCCACCCTGTCCGAAAACGAGGGGTGTTTGAGCGTGCCGGACATGCGCTGCGACATTACGCGGGCCGAGCGGATCGTCGTGGAGGGGCTTGACCGTGAAGGGAACCCCCTGAAATTCGAAGCCGACGGCATTGCAGCCGTGATCCTGCAGCACGAGATCGAGCATTTGAATGGAAAACTGATTCTTGACCACGTCAGTGCGCTCAAGCGGCAGATTTACAAACGAAAACGCCAGAAGCTGATGAAGAATGAATAACCCCCTGAACGTTATTTTCATGGGGACGCCCGATTTCGCTGTTCCCTGCCTGAACGCCCTGGATGAATGCAACTGCAGGATCGAGCTGGTGGTCACCCAGCCGGATCGGCCCAGGGGGCGCGGCAGGCGCATCGAATCCCCGCCGGTGAAAAAAGCGGCCCTACAGAAAGGGCTTGATGTGGTCCAGCCGGAGGCCGTGAATACCGACGAAT
>PUOB01000138.1 GCA_003551985.1 Desulfobacteraceae bacterium
GCGCTTTCCCTGATCAACACGATGGAAAATATTATACTGGAGCACCAGTCTTTCGATTATGATGAAGTGTTCCGCCAGTGCGAGGCGTTGATCAGCATAGTCTATGAAATTGCGGAAGATATCAATGCTCTTTCCCGGGGAGCATATGAAGAACTGTTTGCAACGACCGAGCGCATCGGTGTTTCCATTCTCCGGGAACTGATGGCCAAAAAGCGGCTGGATAAATCCAACTGGACCATCTCCCTGTCGAACCTGAGCCATGAAGACGTCGGCCAGGTCGGCAACAAGGCCGCCAATCTGGCTGAAATTTCCAATCGCATGAATCTCCCCACCCCCAGGGGGTTTTCAATTACGGCATTTGCATGCCACCGCTTCTACATGGAGGCGTACCTGTATAAAATGATCCGGCGCGAGATGCGCGATCTCAATGTAAACGACGGGGCAAGTCTGGAGAGAACGTGCTTTCGGGTTCAGGAAATGATCAAGGATGCGCCCCTGCCCGAAAGGGTCTCCCGGGCCATTGAAAAGGAGCTGGAGCTCCTTACAGCCGAATTCGGGGAAAATATCCGGCTGGCTGTCCGCAGCAGTGCTACCGGTGAGGATTCGCAACAATCCAGTTTTGCGGGGCAGCATACCACTGTACTCAATGTCCGCCCCCCGGATATTATCCGTGCATATAAGGTGGTGATCGCCAGTACCTTCAACCCGAGAGCCGTTTTTTACCGCAGGCGGAAAGGATATCGTGACCTGGATGTGCTGATGAGTGTTTTGTGCCTGATGATGATCGGGGCCCGTTCAAGCGGGTGCATGTATACCATCAACCCGAGCGACTCGTCCAGCGACGATATTTTTATCAACGCGAACTGGGGGCTGGGGGTCAGCGTAGTGGATGGTTCCATGCCGACCGACTACTGGCAGGTATCCAGGGATGATAAACGCATCCTGGCCGAGGATATACCTGTCAAACGGGAAATGCAGGCTATGGGAGGCCCTTATGACCTGGCAAAGGTCCCGGTGCCCCTTGACAGGCAGAATCGTCCCTGCCTGTCAACTGACGAGATCAATCGCCTTGTCGGGTATGGCCTTCGCCTGGAGGCCCATTTCGATCACCCGCTGGATGTGGAATGGGCGGTTGATGAAAACGGCGATGTGTTTATTCTCCAGGCCAGGCCGCTGCACCGGGTTACACAGGACGATCATGGAGCCGGGGGCGGCGTCGACGGGGACGTGGAAGGGTATGAGATTCTTCTGGAGGGCGGTATGACCGCTTCACCGGGTACAGCGGCCGGGCCGGCGTATGTCCTCGGCACGGAGTATCGCCTGGGCGATATTCCGGAAGGCTGTATACTGATTGCCCATCAGACCTCACCCGAATATGTTCCGGCTATGGCCAGAATCCGGGGGATTATAACCGACGTGGGGAGTGTAACCGGTCACATGGCTTCTGTTGCCCGTGAATTCGGCATTCCAACTATCGTCGGCACAGGCGGGGCCACCGGTACGATCGATCCGGATGAGCTTATTACCATGGATGCATCCAAAAAGACCGTGTACAAGGGTCGCGTGACGGAAATTTTAAGCAGAAAACCGCCGGCGAACATTATGCGGGACAGCCCGGTGTATAAGCTTGTCCGTCAGGTTTTGAAAAAGATCGTCCCGCTGCACCTGGTGGATCCGAACGCAGATAATTTTACGCCTGCCGGATGCCGAACGCTTCATGACGTGGTGCGGTTTTCCCACGAAATGGCCATGCGGGAAATGTTCCGGATTGGCGAGAATATCGAACATCAGCAGGATCGGTATGTCGCCATGCGTTTAAAAACCTCACTTCCTCTCCGGATCTACATTCTTGACCTTGGCGGGGGGGTGAAGGTTGACTGTGGGTACGAATATATTACTCTCAATGAAATCAGTTCGATACCGTTCAAAGCGCTTTTGTGCGGCATGTCCCATCAGGATGTTCGGTGGGGCGGACAGTCCGGTTCGATGGATAGGCGCCAAACAGCCGGGGAATCAGACCCTGAACGAAGCGGATCCTATTATGCGATTCTGTCGGATGAATATGTCAATTTCAGCGTGACCCTGGGGGATAACTACGTCACGGTCGATTCATTTTGCTCGCCCCGGGTGAATGACAACTATATTCAGTTATCCTTCAAGGGCGGGGCTGCGGATATCTGCCGGAGAAAGCGGCGCGCGGCGCTGGTCGCCGGGATTCTTAAAAAGATGGCTTTCAAAGTCGATCAAAAAGTGGATATGCTCGTTGCAGAGATGAAAAAATACGATATGCAAAGAATGGAAGAAAAACTCAATACTATTGGTCGTATGCTGGCGGCCGTCCGCTATCTGGACGTGGTTTTGGCGGATGACGGGCAGTTATCCTGGTATGTGGACGAATTTTTGCGCGGTAATTATATCTTCAAAAGCAACTGATGAGTGTATTCGTCCGGGGCCGCCGCTACGGTTTTCAGGATGGGGCCGCCGGGGTTTTTACAGGAAGCGTGACGGTAAAGGCCGATCCCTTTCCCGGTTCGCTGTTTACGGAAATGTCGCCTTCCAGTTTTTCAATGATGCCATGGCAGATGGAAAGGCCCAGCCCCACCCCCTTGCCGGTTTCCTTGGTCGTAAAAAAGGGATCGAACACTTTGCTTTGATCTTCTGCGGGGATTCCGGCTCCCGTATCCTCGATGGTGACGGATATGTTTTGGTTATTGTTTTTGACGGTCCTTATCCGGATTTCACCATTGCCTCCCTGAATGGCATCCATGGAATTGCTGATCAGGTTATAAAAAACCTGGCGCAATTGGGATGGGTCTGAAAAAATTGAGGGAAGTTTGCTGTCATAGCTTTTGACAAACCGGATGGATGCAGCCTCTGCACTGTTTTCCCAGAGTCTGCTCACTTCATCGACCAACTCATTGATATTGGTCTCCCGGATTTCCGAGTCCATTTTTCTGCCAAAGCTCAGCAGCTTGTGGGTAATGTCCCTGCATCGGCCGGCTTGCCGGTGAATTTCCCGCAAGGAGTCCAAAAGTTCCTCCCGCTCTTCAATATTTTGCATGTTTTCCCGGCTCAGGATGTCCTGCATCCAACCGGCCTCTTCCTTGATGCAGGCAATCGGATTGTTGATTTCATGGGCAATTCCGACTGCCAGCTGTCCGATGGAACTCATTTTTTTTGTCTGAAGGATCCGTTCATTCATGGCTTGCCTTTTTGCTTCAAGATTTTTTAGCTTCCGGGCCATCAGCTTCAGGGCAATGACCGCAAAGGACACGACGGTAAAACCCAAGGCCAGAAAGGAAAGAATGCTTTTTTCCCGCTGTCGGATTTCATTGTACCGTGAGCTTTGATGCTCAAAAAACAGCAATTCGGATGGCCCGTCATTATTTTGTGCATAAAACCGGTCTGTCCATAGAGTTTCTGAATAGACTGTCCGTAGCATGCCGGTAAGATCGCTACTGCCGGAGAAGCAGAGGTTTCTAAAATGGCTCTGCCGGGGGGTGTTTTCGTTGTTCCAATTTGTCGGGAAGGAAAGGTATGCAAATGTAAAAAGAGATGTTTTGCCTATGCCGGAAAGAGATGAGGGTGAGGTAAAAATGGATTCCGGCGCTTTGTGTATTCCCGGATGCGAATACAATATCCCGGAATGAAGCAAGAAAGCAAACGGCAGGAGAAAACAAACGATATACCACCGTTTCAATAGCTTTTGGCACTGTGTATCTGTACCTTTATCTTCTTTTTTCATTTAACGTCCGGAAAAAAGATCATTTTTTCTTCTGCATCCAAAAAAGAAAAGAATGGGTTATCAGGCACAGTGGTTTTTTTATTCTGTCCGGGCAGCCCCGAATACCGACAAAAATCCGGAATGCGGCCGGTTTGGGCAGTAAGGCGGCCGGCTGCATTCCGGTATTGTTGCTTATGTGCGTAAGAACCATAAGGCATGGAAGTGTGTTGTGGTTTTATGCCTGATGGATCAGCAGAACCAGATCGCCATGTTGGCCGACGCCTGGAGCACCTTGCCGGAGACGCCGCCCAGGGCGTACTCCTGCTTGTTGGAGCTGCCGTGCCGCCCCATGACGATGGAACCGAACCCGTTCTTCCGGGCATAGCTCAGAATGTCATCGGCCGGGTTGCGTGTGCCGGAAAGGATCTTGGAGAAGATCTGCTTTTCGTTCATCCCGGCCTTGATCAGTTTGTCGCGGGCCTGGGTCATGAACGGGGCGATCTGTTCTTCCAGCTTGGTCTGCCAGATGTCCTGCATTTCGGGGGCGGCGCTTACGACCTCGTCGGGCAAGTAGCTGCACAAATCCTGCTTGGTGTGGATCAGGGTGATCTCGGCCTCGGTGCCCGCCATCATCTCGGCGGCCGTGTCCACGGCGCACATAGCATTGTCCGAGGCGTCGATGGCCATGAGCACCTTTTTGGAGGTCACCTCGCTGTTGACCTGAACGATGGGGATGCCCCGGCAGTTTTCAATGATATGGCTGGAAACGCTCCCGCTGAAAAATTTTTCAAGCCGGCTTCGGCCGCGCGCGCCGATTACGATGGCCCTGGCCTTGTGCGTGCCGGCATACTGGCAGATGTCGCGGGCAGGCCCCTGTTTTTTGGTCTCGGCATGGGCGTGGATGTTGTTTTTTGGAAAGCCCCGGCTTATCAGCCGGTCCTTGGCGTCCGAAAGAACCGTATCGGCCAGTTCCTTGTTTCTTTTTTCAATGGCTTCGATCTGTTTTTTCGATTCGCGCCGCACCTGCGGGTCATCGAACAGTGGGGGCAGGCCGGGAACGACATAAAGCAGTTCAAGCACCAAATCGATCCTCGAGGAGAGCATCATTGCGATATAGTCAAGCGCCTGCATGGAATTCTGGGAATTATCGACAGCGACCACCAATTTGGCCATTTGGACCTCCTTATTCAGTGTTCAGTGTGTGACAACAATAAAAACAATAAAAAATAAAAATTGACGGCTTCGTAAAAAGCCCAATTGCGTTTCTTAATTCACCACGGGTTTGTTGGTAGGGGCGAAAGATTTTTCGCCCCTACGGCTGCAACGGGCGGCCGTTTAAACTAATAATGTAACACGTTGTTTGTTGAAGTACAAGAAAAAAGGGGTGCCCGAATCCCGTCGCGACAAAGCTAAAAGTCCGTCGATTGTATGCCGACGATGTCATCGTAGGCCGCCGTCAGTATACAGAAACTGAGTGCGGTGGCCGGTATGACCCCGACAATGAATATAAGCATTCCCACAAAATTCAGCGAAAGCAGGATCAGGGCCATCCCGAAAATATTGAACCACTTTTTCGTTATGATGCGGCGGCTTGTTTCCAGGGCTTGCCACGGGGACAGCTTCCGGTCGATGACCAGAAAACTGGAAAACAGGTATGCCACGGCCAGGTAAATGCCCGGAATGATAAAAAGCAGGAGGCCCACTAAAATCAGGGCGTTCATGAGTATGCCCATGAGAACGAGGGGCAGGAGATAGTCGAATCCCTTGAAAAAATCCTGGAATTCGGCCGGCTGGTGCTTCATTTTTTTTGCCGCGTAAACGAAAAAGCCCGCGGCAACGGGAAACATGATGATGGGTGCGGCAATGGGGCCGA
>PUOB01000306.1 GCA_003551985.1 Desulfobacteraceae bacterium
AACTCCGGTAAAACCGAATACTTCGCCTGTATAAATAAAGATTTTCCGCTGCGGCGGCCTGTTTTAGCATGCTCATGGCATCCGTAAGGGGAAGCCCCCGGGGACACCGGAGGGCGCACGTATAGCAGGTAGAACAAAGCGCAAAGGTACGGCTCTTAAAGATTTCCTCCCCATTATCCGTCAATAGAAGGCGCCACAGATGCCTTGGGCTTGCATCCATGGCATGGGCATTGGGGCATGATCCTGAGCATGTGCCGCACTGAATGCAGGCCATGATTTTTTGCTTTATGGGCGCAAGCCGTTGATCCAGACTTTCCGACCTTTCCTGCGCCTTGATTGTTTTCGCAGATTCCATCGTGCGTCCTTTCATTCGATGATGCACTCTTAAAAAGTCCGATTCAGACGGCTTTGTAATTACGCCATACCGTGACAAGATCCAGGCGCGTGCAACCTCTTCATGTAGGGGCGAATAATTATTCGCCCGATTTAACGTAGGTGCGATTCTTCAGAAATTGCGCGTAACGCAGATACTGGACGTTTTACGTAACCGTCACTCGATGACCATATCGATCATATCGAGCATTCGACCATCAAAAAACCCTTCTACGATAGACGCGCTGTTCGGGCATTCGGACGCGCAGCTGCCGCAACCCTGGCACATGGCCGCATTGACCCGGAGTTTTTGCATCTCCATATCGACGGATCTCGCACCGTAGGGGCATACGTCGATACACCGCTCGCACAGGGCGCACAGGCTGTGCCGGACCCGGGCGGTTACCCGGGCCGTTGACAGCGCATTTTTGGACAGTATCCGCAAAGCCCGCTGCGCGGCGGCTTCCGCGGTTGCCACCGACTCGCTGACGGACCGCGGAGACAAGGCGATGCCGCATGCAAACACCCCCTCCTTCAGGCTGTCAACCGGCCGCCACTTGGGCTCCGCCTCCATAAAGAACCCGTCCGCATCCACCTCGGCGCCGAACGCTTCGGCGAGGTCCCGGGGCAGTGCGGGTGAAATACCGGTGGCCAGAACCAGAAGGTCGCAGTCGACCCGGACGTTGGCCTCCAGGAGGGGTTCATAGGCGGTGATGCTCAGTTTTGAGGCGTCGCCGTCATTCACCGTCGCCTCGGGCTTGGCATCCGGGGTGTAGGGAATAAAGACGGCGCCGGCCTTCCTGGCTTCGGTGAACCAGGACTCCATGAATCCATAGGCCATAATGTCCCTGTAAAACACGTATATGGCGATGTCCGGGTTTTCCGCCTTCATATGCAAAATGTGTTTCAGCGTGGATGCGCAGCAGACGCGGCTGCAGTAGTTTCGGGGCTCCTCCCTGGAATCCACGCACTGGATCATGGCCACCGAATCCAGCGCCTTGAAATCGATCGCATTGTCCGAGACCCGATGCGCCAGTTCCTTCTGGGTGACAATGGCGTCGCTCTCACCGTGCGCGTAGGCGCTGGTTTTCGCCTCGTCGCCGCCTGTAGCGATTATTGCGACGCCGTGCTGTATCGTTTGCGTTGTCGCTTCCGCATCCGGCGCCGCGGCCGATGCCCCTTCTGATTCGGGTTTGGAAGCCACGGTTTCGATGGTTGTAAAAAAATTCCCCACATCTCCGAAAGAACTCACCACGTTGCTGTTGACGTGAATATCGACTTTGGGATGCTTTTCCAGGCGGTCCCGAACGCCTGCCATGAAGGCATGGGCATCCCAGCCTTCCACGGTGTTTTTAAGCCAGTTGAGGTTGCCGCCGAGTTGTCCGGCTTTTTCAACGAGCGCTACCTCGTAGCCGTGGTCCGCGATGCCTAGTGCGGCCGTCATGCCGGCGATGCCGCCGCCGACGACCAGGGCACTGCGCGTAACAGGCGTTTTGGCCTTCGGCAGCGGATCGGCGCCTTTTAACCGGGATATGCCGGATTTCAGATGTCTCAGCATAGTCTGACGGATAGCGCCGGCATCTTCACCGGAAAGCGTAAATACGGGGGTTCGGATATCTTCGACATCCATCAGGGAGGGATCGAGCATCACCTTTCCGCCGAGATTTCTGATCCGCCGGGTGTGGGCATAAGGCACGCAGGCCCCGACG
This sequence comes from Desulfobacteraceae bacterium, assembly GCA_003551985.1. The sequence continues at coordinate 2,082 of PUOB01000306.1, forward strand.
AGGAGCCGGTTGTATCCCCTGGGCTTCGCCTTTTCGACGAGCATCTCCCATCCTTCGGCCGTGCACACCCGGGGAATGGCAAACACTTCTTCCACCGCGGGATCCGCTTTGAGGTCCGCTGCGATCCCTTCCATATCAATATTCCCGGCGGGGGTATCCCCGCATTGGCACAAGGCGATTCGTATTGACGGCGCCTGGTGCGAGACGTCAATATATTCGGGCGCATCGCCCGACATGTCCACCAGCCCCCGGCCTGCGGCGTGAAGCGCCGCTGATGCGCAAAGGGATGCGGAACAGGCGGATATAACGGATTCCGCAATATCCCTGGGACCGGCAAAGGACCCCCCTGCGAAAATCCCGTCCCTGTTGGTTCTTGACAATGAAAACGGCTCCGTTTGGGCAAACCCATACCGGTTTACGTCAAACCCGGCTGTTTCCGAAAGCGTTTCAAGGCTTTCAGCGGGTTTTTGCCCGCTGGACAGGACCACCATGTCAAAGGGATCTTCAATGCGCCGGCTGCCTTCACCCGGGTAAGAAATGATCAGCTTGCCGGTTTTTTCATCCTGGTAGACCGTATGCACCCGGCCCCGTTTAAATGTCACGCCGTATTCGTTTTGCGCCCTGTCCCGGAACCGCTGGTAGCTTTTGCCGAACGTGCGCATGTCCATGTAAAAAATGGTCGCCTCCAGGTCTTCGGGGCCTTGCGCTTTGGCCAGCATGGCCTCCTTGACGGCATACATGCAGCATATTCCGGAACAGTAATCCGCCTCGGTCTGCAGGTCCCTGGACCCCACGCACTGAATCCATGCGATCTTTTTAACCGGATCGCCATTTGATGGGCGCACCAGTGTCCCGTCGCCGGGATCAGGTCCGGTACCGCTGATCAGGCGCTCAAACTCAAGGCCGGTAACCACGTCCGGATTTGCCGCGTAGCCAAAGGTATCCTTTCCCGAGGACGGGTCATGACACGCCGTCCCCCCGCAGAAAATCACCGAACCGACCTCTATCTGCTCGCCTTTTGAGGCCTCCTGAATTTCGTATACCGAAATCACTTTGGAAACCAGGTCCTCGGGATCAAACGGTTTCATCAGATAATCCATGGCGCCTGTTTTCATGGCCTCGACCGCGGTCTCAACGGTGGCATAGGCGGTCATCATGATCACCGCCATCTCCGGAAAGATCTCCCGGGTCTTTTTAAGGACCTCCACTCCGTCCATGCCCGGCATCTTGATATCGAGCAGCATCATTTTATAGGACTGGGCTTTTACCGCTTCCAGGGCCTCTTCCCCGGAGCCGGCGGTTTCAACCAGAAATCCTTCCTCTTCGAGCCATTCCTTGATCGAGTCGCGCACGGTGTATTCATCGTCAACCACCAGCACGCCGAAATCCCGGCGCCCCTCCCTGAAAAGGCGGATCGCGCCCGTGGGACAGACATCGATGCAATCCCCGCAGCGCGTGCAGGCGTCGGGATCGATCACATAGGCATTGGGCACCATGTGCGGCACCGGGAGGTATACGGCCTTTCTCATGGACAACCCGGCGTTGAAGGCGTCCTTGACCTCAACCGGGCAGGCGTTTTCACACTCCCCGCAGCCGATGCAGGTGTCCGGATCCACAAAACGGGGCTGCTTCCGCAGCCGGACCAGGAAATTCCCGGACTCCCCTTCGAGCCCAACCACTTCGGTAGACGTGCGGATATCGATATTTTCGTGAAAAAGCCCTTTTCGAAGGCAGTACTGGGACCCGGCATCCCGCTCGACCAGGGGGAGCATTTTGCACATGCCGCAATGGTTGGTCGGAAACTGGCTGTCCAACTGGCTTAAAATGCCGCCCAGGTGCGGCGCCTTGTCCACCAGGGTCACCGGGTAGCCGGTTTCAGCCATGTCCAACGCCGCGCGGATGCCGCTGATGCCGCCCCCGACGACAAGGGCGCGTCCGATCTTGGGTTTCATATATGAGAACTCCTTTTATTTTTGTTGTGGAGGGGGTGGACTTGATGGACTTTATGGACTTGGTGGACCAGGTGGACTGGATGGACTTTCAGTCCCATTGTGTCCATTGTGTCCATCCTGTCCACTCTGTCCATCTTGTCCATATAGTCCATCCTGTCCACCCAAACCCCTCACTCAAAACTGTGGCCACCCCCCCCTAATGCGTCACTTCCACCACCTCGGCAAACTCCTCTTCCTTGAAAACCGTCAGCGGGGGGTCATCGTCCAGGCTTCTGCCCGCTTCATAGTCGAATACCGCCTGAGTCTTTTCCGCAGTCATGGTAAAAAGCGCCACCAGGGGAACGTCGTTGGGGCACGCATTGCTGCACTGGCCGCACCCCACGCATGCCGTGGACATGTGGGCCATACGGGTAATATGGTAGAAAACGGTGTCCACGGGCATTTTGATCATACCCTTTCTTTTGGCCCACCGCAGGTACTGGAAGGGATCATGGTCGAAAACGTCCGTCACAAACACGCATTCACGGCAATAGCATACCGGGCATGCCACGCGGCAGTTATAACAGTTGATGCACCCCGACAGGTACGCGGCAAGTTTCTCCGGATTGTCGGTTTTTTCGCGGGTGCTCTCGAACATCTCCTTTTTAAAGGCTTCGCGTGACGCCACGAGGGCCTCGATGGCCCCTTCCCGTTCAGACGGCGCATCCTGCGGACTCAAACCCAGCTTGTCAAATATCGCGTCGCCCTTGTCGGTTTCCGAGGTAAGCAAAAACCGGCTGTCGATATCGATGCCGAATATTCCGATTGAAATGTCCGCACCGTGCGGAACCGGATGCGCACAGGACCGGCAAGCCACCGGCAGTTCGACGCCGGCGTCGAAGCTTGTCTCTCCGGCAAGAGCAGCCTTGAGAAACCGTTCGGTGGAACCATCGGGGGTCTCTGCGATGAATTGGCTGTAATCCGTATTCTGAAGTGCGCCCGGGCAGTCGATGCCCACCACGACAATATCATCGACGGATCCCTGCTTAAGCTTGACAAGCTCGATATGGGCCCTGATTTCACAGGGACGGAGCACCACCGCAACCGTTCCCCCGGCGGGCCTTTTGGTGAGACGGGAGACCAGTTTGGCGGCATTCATCGGGAATGACGGCGAAAAAGGGTCGATCGCGTCAAGCTGCTCCGGATCCGTAACCAGGGTCTGCATGACCCGGTCCTGCGATGGCAGCCGCATGGGGGCCATTACGGCGCTGATGTCGCCCGCCTCAAGCAAGCGCTTGAAAAAAGACGCAAGCGTAGCCGACAGGGTCTGGTTCTCTATATCGTATAAAGCGGTTTTTGCCATGGAATGCCTCCATACGTGTTATGTCTGCTTAAATTTTTTTACTACACCACTGCCGCGTTTTTGGCCGCGTTAGGCCCCAACGCCTTGATTTCACCGACCATGTCCCGTATCGTCCGGGCAAACTGGATGCCGTCGGAGGCCCCGATCCACGTGAGTTTGAGCCGCTGCTCATCAAACCCGTACTGGGGCAGAATGGCTTTGAGCAGCTTCATGC
>PUOB01000249.1 GCA_003551985.1 Desulfobacteraceae bacterium
AAACAGTTCATGTCGCGGTTTATCCTCAAGCAGGACCAGGACATATTCTACCTGCACCGCAAACGTCTCTTCGAAACCGGTGAGCCGCAGGTGTGCGAGCTGCGCATGACAGGCGGCAACAGCTCTCCAGTATGGATGCGGCTTGATGCAAGCGTCTCAGCCGAGGAAGAAAACGACACGCCGGTCTGCCGCGTTGTGATAAGCGACATCACCAAGCGCAAACAGGCTGAAAAACAGCTTCTGGAGTTAAATGAAAACCTGGAACAACAGGTAAAGGAGCGCACCGGATTCGCCGAGGCCCGGGCCCGTCAGCTTCGGTTTCTGACCGTGGAACTCATAGAGGCCGAGGAAAAGGAGCGCCGGCGGATCGCCGAGGTGCTTCACGATGATCTCCAACAGATACTTGCCAGTGCCAAGCTGCAATTGCAGGTTACCTGCGATGATTTTTCCGCACAGCCGGGATTGGCAAAAGTCGACGACCTGCTCAGCCAATCAATTAAAAAATCCCGCGACCTGTCCCTTGAGCTAAGCCCGGTTGTGGTTTACCAGGCCGGCCTGCATGAGGCATTGAAATGGCTTGCATCCCGGACATTGGATCAGTTCGGGCTCGATGTTCGCATCGAGACGGTAGAGTTCAGAGGTGTCAAAGACGAATCCGTAAGGGTGTTTTTCTTCCGGGCAAGCCAGGAGTTGTTGTTTAACGCGGCCAAGTATTCCGGGGTAAAAAGCGTCCTTGTAAAGCTTTCGGACTCCAACGGGCGGATGACAATCACCGTCAGCGACCAGGGCCTGGGATTTGACCCGGAAACCCTTGATTCCCCGGGATCGGGAAGGGGCATCGGGCTTTTAAGCATCCGGGAGCGGGCAGAGGCCATGGGGGGCAACTTATTGATCGAGAGCGCCCCCGGCCAGGGCAGTTGCTTCACCCTAACGATTCCGCTGCATCCGGACGAGATGGGGGAGAAAAAGCAAGGCAATAAGAAGACCCAAATACAAAACGACACTCCGGCTAAGCGGGAGGATTTTGAAGACTATGAAGACATCTGGGTGCTTATTGTCGAAGATCAAAAGATTACACAGGATGGGCTGAGTCACTTGCTTAAGGATCAGCCGCATATCCAGATAGTAGGCGAAGCTGTCGATGGCCTGGAAGCGATCGGGCTTGTTAGTGCGTTGGATCCGGATGTGGTTTTGATGGATATCTCCATGCCAAAAATGGGCGGCGTGGAAACAACCCGGCAGATCAGGGAAAAATGGCCTGAAGTACGCGTCATCGGGCTTTCGATGAACGAAGATGTTAAAATCTTAACAGAAATGCGCCAAGCAGGAGCGGAGCAAATTTTGGGCAAAACCGCTTCGTTCTCAGAACTTCTGAAAGCTATCTATGGAATTTAATATATCATAGTTGATGCACGCGTAAAAAGTCGCGGCCTGACGGCTAATGGCCGATTTAAGCCGCACCGCGCTTTGGCCCCAGTGCGTTGACAATTGTTTTTTCAGGCTGGTTACGGCTTGATGGCGCATATAGACCAGGACCGGGAAATCGGGGTAGCAGTGCTTGAAGTCGAGATAAGCCCCCCACGTGGCCTGCACGTCCGGATGCAGGTGCACGATCACCATGACCAGGCAGGGAAGAAACCAGCCTGAATGCAGGGGTTTAAACAAAACAGGTGTACCAATAATGTTTTTTTGAAACAGATAACTGATATGGGAGGTCCGGAAAATGAATAATCTTGATTTGGAGGGCTTAGGCGAACGCGCCGATTCACCAAATGACCAAATCGATAAGGCATTAAAGTATGGAATAGGCGATTCATCATTATAGAAACCTGCTGCAGCGCCATCACCAGTTAGCAGCATGCTGCGCAGCATGCCTCATCCATGCCCGGTACAATCAGTTCATTATCCAGATAGCCGACACGCAAAACTTCCCGAAGCCGGGCACAAGCACGTATCCACCGCAAGAAATGGCTGTTTTTCTTGGCCTTTTTACAAAGCCGTCTGAAACCGACTTTTACGAGTGCATCAAATGTTGAGCGGATGAAAAATGGCTGTAACGCAGTAGATGGGACTTTTTACGGTGCCATCATTATTGGCGTCTGAAAAATCAAACTTATTTTTGTCTCGGTGCGGTTTTTCTGACAACGGCCAGGGCTGCCCGCAAATCGGCCAGAACGTATGGTTTTTGGAGGAATGCCTGGGGGCGGCGGTCGGCGTGCGGGCTGCCCATGACAGAGGCCTCGTCGTATCCACTGGCGAGGATAACGGGAATATCCGGGTCAATCCGGCGCAAGGCGGCGATCGTCTCCCAGCCGTTCATGCGCGGCATGGTCAGATCGGTAATAACGCAGCAAATCTTATCACAATGGTGATTGAACAATTCGACCGCGCTGAACCCATCCGATGCCGAAAGGACCGAATAGTCGATGAATTCCAAGTACTTCGTAGTCATATTGCGGATGCTTTCGTCATCTTCAACCAGCAGAATGGTTCCACCGGGGGATATCGGCTCAACAGGAACACGCTTTTCGGATGTCACAGGAACGGCATCGTCGACAAGGGGGAAAACCACCCGGACGGTGGTTCCGCTGCCTTTTTTGCTTTTAACGTCGATGGCGCCGCGCCATCGCCGGGTGATGCCCAGAACCACAGCCAGGCCAAGCCCCCGGCCGGTAAACTTGGTTGAAAAAAAAGGATCAAAGATCTTTTCCATATTTTCGGTTTCAATCCCGCACCCGGAATCGGCCACCTCAAGGCAGGCATAGGCGCTTGCCTGGGGCTTCCAGTCCGGGGGGGCTATTTGGTTTAAAATGATATCCTCTGCGGCGATGGATTTTGTCGCCAGTTTGATTTTTCCGCGGCGGTTGCCGATGGCCTCGACGGCATTCGTAAGCAGGTTCGAGATGATCTGCTGTATCTGCCAGTCGGAAGTATGGATGGTGAGCCCGGTTTTCGAAAAATCGGTCTCAAGGGCAATGCCTTCGGTCACAACGCCTTGCAAAGAATGCCGTTTTTGGCGGCACACATCGGAAAGATCGATCGGTTCGCCTTTTTCGGCTGTTTGCCCGATATAAGCGAGCATCAGTGCGCTGGTTTCTGCGGAGCGCCGTGCGGCTTGATAGGATTTCAAAAGGTGTCGGCGCTGGGGAAAATTCTCCGGCAAAGCATCCAGTGTCATTTCAAGGTAGCCCATCACCACGTTGAGCTGGTTGTTGAAAAAGTGGGCGATGGCTCCGGCCATCCGGCTGAGGCCTTCGGCTTTCTCGATCTGCCGCAGCTTTTTCTCGGCTTGTTTTCTTTCGGTGATATCCATGGCGACACCCAAAAGACAGTTTGGTGTCATGCGGGTTTCCAGGGGGATTTTGATCGTCTGGAACCATTTTCGCGTGCCATCGGGTTGGATAAAGCATTTTTCGGAGATCGATTCGGTCTGTTGTTTCGCGAGAACGACCGGGTCCTCCCGGGAGAAATCTTTCAGATCGGTACGACGCAGCCGGCTTGCTTCCGCCAGTTCCATATCCGTCTTGCCCAGTATTTTCTCCATGGGTAAGCCGTAAAGGCTTGCGGCAGCTTCGTTGACCATGAAAAATCGTTGTTCCCGGTCCTTGATGAAAATGCAGTTGGGGGAGGCGTCAAGCACCTTGCGAAGAAATTCCGTGTAGTCCCGAAGTGCTTCTTCGATTCGTTTCCATTCGGTGATGTCGATATTGGTGCCGATCCAGCGGTAGGGTCTGCCTGATCGGTCTTTTAAAATGCCGCCCCGGGTCAGTATCCAGCGCCAATGGCTGTCTTTATGTTTTAACCGGTGAACGATCTCATATTGGGCTGTTTTACCGGACAGGTAGTCTTCCATGGCCTTTTCGATACGTTCCCGGTCGTCGGGATGCCACAGCTTTTTCCAGCCGGCAAAGGAATCTTCAACTTCATGATCTTCATAGCCGAGCATCTTTTTCCATTGTTTCGAGTAGATGACCCGATCATTGTCCATTTCCCAGTCCCAGAGGCCGGCACGGGTCCCCTCAATGGCGAGGTTAAGCCGCTCCTCGCTTCGCCGCAGCGTTTCCTCCGCACGAAGGCCCTCGGACTCTGCCCGCTCCAGTTCCCTAACTCGCTGTTCCAGTTCCTCGTAAGTGGGTTTTCCGGTCATTGTGACTCTCTTTTCCCCTGGCTTTTGGGTTTGGTCAGCCATCGGGAGTTTGTGGGACTGCGTAGCGTAGGCATTGGACTTTTTACAAAGTCGTCAATATTAATACTTTTGTCCGTAACATAACGTAGGATGATACTTCAAGAAAATATGGAATAGTAAGAATTGATGCACTCGTGAAAAGTCGGGTTCAGGCGGCTTTTTACGAAGTCACCATTCGGGAATTCACATGGGTTATATCATGCGTCTTTGTCGCAAGGCGGAATGTCGAAAAACGGCGGCTCGGCAAAATACCTGGCCTGGGAAGCATCCCCGCTTACTAATCCATAATCCAGGGAAGGACCGTGTTCGGCAAGGAGATCGGGATCTTTTCCCTCAAGGGCGGTTTCCAGTCGGCGGCAAAGCAACGCACTGGCTTCCACGGCCTGGTCCAACAATTCCCGGGTGCTCGCGGAGCGGGCCTCCCCGGTTACCGGATGCAGATAGTGCCATTTCTTGCGAAAGCGTTCCATGCATTGCGTCGATGCGGACCAGTAGAACAGCCCGGTAATCTCTTTTCCTGCATCCGGCAGAAAGGGGTGCACCCCGGCTGCCAAGCGTGATGCCGCCGGGTGGGTGAACAGGCGTTGTGCGAAAAGATATTTTTTTATGGCCCTTAAAAGCATGGAATATTGCTGTTGATGCGCCGGATCAGAGCGGGTCCAGGACAAAAGTTCCCGGGCTTCAAGATTTTTCCAGAAACGGACGGCCTGGAATCCCCAAGGGGTTTGATCCAGTAATTCGCACACCTGCAGATCCAGAAGCACTTCGAATCGACGGTGGCTGCGGACGGCCCGGGAGCGCTGGTTCGGGCCGGGATGGTGATAGTTGCCGGTGAAATAATACACAAGGGGATGAAAAGCGATGTCCGTTTGCAGGTGGCATGCCACGCCGAATAAAAACGCCCGCAGGGCCGGATGGTCTTTTTGGACCGAATGGTCTTTTGGGATAAGATGGGCGAGGATCGTTCGCAGGAGGTTGTAAGTGTCCGCCCCGCGGGTGCCGTGGTATTCATGGCCCACGGTCTCGGCCAGTCGGGCGTGGTGGGATCTGCCGGTGAGGTAGAGTGGCATATCCGGAAAAACCGCGCCCAGTTTAAGGGCGCCGGGGCATTCAAGGGCGCCCTGGCCCAGTCGGGTTTCGTGCAGCCGGGCGGCGGTTTTTTCCGCCACAATCCAGTGGGTGATGTCCTTTGGCATAGCCTCCGCCTTTTTGCAATGACCGGTGTTTTTGCCGAGCGATCAATTAATACCCTGTTAATATAACGCTTCCTTCTCAGAACAACAATTATTTTCATATCCCGATTCACCACGGGTGGTTTACGACGTCGTTAACCTTTGCTCCTGGACTTTTTACGGGTTTTCATAATAAAAGCGTTTGAAAAAACCGATTACGATTACGA
>PUOB01000271.1 GCA_003551985.1 Desulfobacteraceae bacterium
AACCCATTGAATGTATTCGGGGGTGTCAGGTTTGAATCCCAATATGCCGGCGTAATATGTGCCTGCCCCAAGGTAGTTGATGGCCAGGGTGTTGAAATTGGTGGTCAGCATTTCAAAGCCTTCTTTTGAGCCTTGCAGAGGCGCCGCCTCAATGAACGTTTGCCTCATCCTCGTGAAAAGCGACTGAAGCCCCTGATATCCTGGAATGATATCCTGCCCTTTGGCCTGAACCAGATTAAGCGCAATGATACGGAGCGGTTTGGGATATTTCAGGGCGAAATCCAGGAAACGATCCAGGTACAAGGAAAGGGCGGTTTCCGGGTCCAATCCTTCAAGGCCTTCAAACCATGAAATGTTTGCCTGGTAATAGACTTCGGTAACGGTTTCCAGAACTTCTTCAAAAAGGGCCGCCTTGGTCGGGAAATAATAATTAATCAATGGGTGTTCGATTCCCGCGGTTTTGCCGATCATGCGAATGCTGGCGGAACCATACGGATAGTCGGAAAACACTTTTATTGCCGCTTCGACAATGACTTCCCGGGTCTCTTTTTTTCGGCATTTCCCTGCCGGTTTTGCTTTTTCCGTGTTTTTCATAGCGGCGATTATGATGATTGGGGACATGGCTGTCAATAAAATTTTAACGATCGTTAAAAACAGCTTGACACCGTATCTTCGGTTCATTAGTATTTTTAACGATCGTTAAAATTTCGGGCGCGCAATCACTATCCAGCAGGGGGGCATGCCATGGATTTAGATGAATACAGGAAACTGGGAGAATCGCTTTATCACCGGCTGCACCTTCCGACGTGGCCGGTTGGGATATCTTACATCAAAGCAACCGATGAGATACCGGAAAAGGCGATCCGCCCGTCGGCTATACAGCAGAAATGGAGCCTTTGCCAGGCAGTCACCTATGCCCGTCGCCATGGCTGGCATGTGGCCATGACCGCGGATGACAATTTCTGCGTACCGGCATCCGCGTTTCATAAATGGGTTACAGTTTCGGATGCGGACCTGATTGAAAGCCAGGTTCGCCAGGGTTGGCATAAGAATCAAAACGCGGAGCAAAACCGGTTTGATTTTTTCAACAGCCTTTTTACAGGTCCGGACGGGGATCAAATTCGAACGAAAATGCAGGAATATATCGGATTTGTCTGCTACCCGCTTCACCAGGCCATCCTGAAGCCGGATTCGGTTATGGTGTTCGGGGACGGCACGCACATCAATCATCTGATTCAGAGCCTGTGCTATGATTACACCCTTCCGGTCATGTCCGCATTTGAGGGCTTCGGGGAAACCTGTCTCAAGGGCGGCCTGATGCCGTTTCTCACGGGTCGTCCCCAGGTGGTTATTCCCGGGATGGGGGATCGGGCATTTGCCGGGATCACACCCGATGAGCTTGCCCTCGGCCTCCCGGCCTCCCTGTTGCCTGCACTGGTGGATAATCTGTTTAAATCCGGTGGAGACCTGAATATCGGTCAGCCGGTGAAAACCCTTCTCCCCATGGGGTTGGATGAATCCATTACGCCGGGATTTGCGTATTTGAAGGGCAAAATTGAAACCAATGCCCCGGGTGGGAAAACAAGATGATACCGCGCACTTGCAAAAAATGCACAGAGCAGGAGGAAGGAAGAAATGAATATCGTGCTGATCGCCATTGTTATTGCTGTCGCGATGGGATTGTTCGCGTGGCTCGGACTTCCGGCAATGTTACGGGCCCTGGGGTTTCATCCATCGTACCAGGGGGAGCAAACCCCCATCCCTGGGGGAAAGGCGCTTATTATCACCACCAGCCATGACCGGCTCGGGGATAAGGGCTCAAAAAAAACCGGCGTTTTCGCCTCCGAGATGACCGCCCCTTATTATGTGTTCAAGGACGGGGGAATGGACGTCGACCTGGCCAGTATCAAGGGGGGGCAGATTCCCATCGAACCCATGTCGTTTAAGTGGTTTTTAAAATCAGAGCCGGACGATCGCTATCTCAAGGACACGGAATTTCAGGAAAAGGCCGCCCGATCCCTGCGCATCGATGACGTCGATGGGTCGGCCTATGATATTGTTTACATGGCCGGCGGTTGGGGGGCGGCATATGATTTGGGGAAATCCGAAGCGCTCGGGGAGAAAATCAGCCAGGCCCATGCCGCCGGAAAGGTGATCGGCGGGGTCTGCCACGGCCCGCTTGGCCTCCTATTGGCAAAGGATGAAAAGGGCGACCCGCTGGTAAAGGGTCGTCGCATAACCGCGGTAACGGACAAGCAGGTAAAAGAACTGGGAATTACCATGACCCCCCAGCATCCGGAACGGGAATTGCGCGCGGCAGGCGCGTTGTTTGAAAACAAGACAGCCTTTCGGGACCTGTTTGCCAACCATACCGTGGTGGACGGCCGCCTGGTGACCGGCCAGAACCAGAACGCCGGGGTATTCGTGGCCAACCAGATGATGCTTGCGGCCAGGGGGTACAAACAATGATCTTTCGAATCCTGGCTGGGCTGATCGGCCTTTTGTTTCTGAATATCGGTTTGGGATTCATGGCGTTTCCAGATATTCTGGCAACGGCGTTTTTTGTCCAGCCGGCACATGCCCAGGGTTTGAACGCAATTCGGGGTGATTTTGGCGGCCTTTTCCTGGGGATGAGCTTCTTCTGCTTCCTGGGGGCAGGAACCGGCCGTGCCCGCTGGCTTGTTGTTCCGAGCGTTTTTATCGTCCTGATCATCGCGGGCCGCCTTATCAGCCTTGGCCTGGACGGTTATTCAGCGGCCGGTGCCCAGTCGATCCTGCTCGAGATCGGTATGGTTTTGGTTTTAATATCCGCGATCGCGGTGCTTACCAGAAATCCCGTTGCCGGCGAAAAGGATTTTGAAATATCGGAGGTGTTAAACGCCAGATCCCTGACCATTGTAGCCCTTGTCGCCCTGATCCTTGCCGGTTTGGTTTTTTCCCAGAAAAAAATCGGTTTGACCCTGGCGCGATTTATCGCAACTGATTTTATGACCTCAAACGTCATCAATGATCTGCCGGACGGGCTCCACGTCGCCCTGATCGGTTCCGGTGCCCCCTTGCCCGACCCCCGACGGGCATCCCCCTGCACGGCAGTAATCGCAGGCAAAAAACTCTACATCATCGACACGGGCCCCAGCAGCATGAGAAAGCTGGAACTCATGCGTTTTAAGCCCGAGGACATCCAGGCGGTGCTGCTCACCCATTTTCACTCCGATCACATCGGCGATTTGGGCGAGCTCATGCTCAAACGGTGGTCCGGCGGCGCCATGAAAACCCCTTTGGATGTTTTCGGCCCGACCGGCGTTGAAACGGTTGTGAGCGGGTTTAACACGGCCTATTCCCTTGACTCCCGGTACCGGGTACGCCACCACGGCCCTGAAACCGTCCCTCCCGGCGGCGCCGGCGGCGTGGCCAGACCTTTTCAATTCCCTCCCGGCACAGATGAATGGGTTATCATCGATGCGGACGGGGATGCCGGTGGGCTTATAATTACCGCCTTTATCGTCGACCATGACCCGGTAGACCCCGCAGTAGGATATCGATTTGATTACAAGGGGCGATCCGTGGTCATCAGCGGCGACACTGTTGCGGTGCCGTCTCTTCTTAAACAGGCCCGTGGGGCAGACTTGCTGGTCATGGATGCGCTTCAACCGGCCATGGTCAGGGTGCTCAAGGATGTGGCACAAAAGAACGATCGTCCCCATATCGCAAATATTTTCGAGGATATACTGCGCTATCACGCTTCCCCGGAAGATGCGGCTGGAGTGGCCAGGGACGCCGGTGCAGGACATTTGCTCCTCACTCACATCCTCCCGCCGCTTCCGGTTTCAAGCTTAAAGCCTGTGTTTTTAGGCGACGCCGGAAAAATTTTTTCCGGACCCATCACCATAGGGGAGGACGGCATGCTGTTTTCCCTGCCTGCCGGCAGCAACGACATTCGGAGAAGGTGGCTTCAATAACGTAACGCAACATTAATAACCCTTGGCCTGTTGTATTGCCTGGCGTCATATTGCTCATTGCAGCTTCGTTGATTTATATCTTTAGGCGCCGTGTGCCGGGGAACAAATAGACCCATTTAAAACTTGATAGTCTCGTAAAAAGTCGCTTTTGGACGGCAAAGTAAAAAGTTCAAGATCAAGGCTTGCGAAATTTCGAAGAATACAGCGTACTTAGCGTACGTGAAATTCTGAGAAGTTTCGCATAACGCAGATATTGGACTTTTACGAAGCCGTCAAAACTTGGCGCCCAGCCGGAAATAGGATAAATTCTTTCACGTGACGGGTGAATACCGCTACCCAATTACCATGCAGGAGTGGCGCCATGCTGGACAATGCGTTTTCAAGAAGGGATTTTCTTAAATTTTCGGGAATTTTGGCAGGGGCCGTCCTGCTGCCTGCCTGTGCACACAGGATGAAAGAAATGGAGGCCGAACTGGCGGTCATGCCTGTTAATGAATCCTGGACGCCTCACGCAGCAAGCGCATGGGTTCCTAAAGGGGCGCATGGGGATGCCTATGATGTGTTCAGGCATACCGTTGAAGCGGCCACTGATTTTTCATGGCTGTCGGCCGGGGATTCCGTATTTATAAAGCTTTCCCTTAACTCACCCAATCCGTACCCGGCCACGACCGATCCGTGGTCGCTGGCCTGCATGATACGCCTTCTGCAGGAAAAGGGGGCCGGCCGGATCATGGCGGGTGATTCCAGCGGGGTGCAGAGTGTCCATTGGACAAGGGAGAATCAGAAGGGGTCTTCGCGGGAGTGCTGCAAAAAGGCGAAGCTGTTTGATGTCATTGTCCAAAACGGCGCAGAACCCGTATTCTTCGAGGAAGCGGGTTATGACGGGTTCACTCCCCTGTATCCCGTGGGGCCGCACCACTGGCCGGAACCCATGTGGATACCCTCGGCCGTGAACGATGCGGACCATATCATTTACCTTGCCCGCGTAAGCTCCCATATCATGGGTGACATCACCTCCGGGATGAAGATCGGGGTCGGTTTTTTAAGGGAGGACAGCAGAAAAACGCTGCACCAGGGCGGAGACGCCTTTTATGCCATGTACGAGGAAATCAACCACGTGCCGGAAATCGCTTCAAAACTGCGGCTCTCCGTGTCATCCGGGAGAAAGGTGCTGGCCACCTTCGGCCCGGATAACGGCCATGTCACAGCGCCCGCAAACGGGCTTGTCATTGCATCCGAAGACCTTTTCGCCCACGAGGCCCTGTCATATGCATGGCTCCTGTACAACAGGGAGCATGAAACGGGCTTTTTCGATGTGGGCATCACCGGCCGGCTCACGCGCATGCGCTCGCCCATCAACCGGGGATTTGTCTGGCAGACATGGAAAGGCGGCGGCTTTTTTCAAACGCCGAAAATCCCGTTGTTCATCGCCGGAAACATTTACGCACACCCGTCTCTCATGAATGCCATGAACCGGAAAGGGGGCCATCCGAAAGCCATCGACTGGGAACAGGTGAACGCGCCTGATGGCACTGAAGTGATGGCGGATTACATCCGGGAAAAAATTG
>PUOB01000174.1 GCA_003551985.1 Desulfobacteraceae bacterium
GACGGCGTCCAAGTCGCTGTCATCGGCTTTTTTCATGCTCGTATCAGCCGCCTGCACAGCCACCGGTCCGGCATAAAAAAATGACAGAAGCGCAAAACCGGCCGCGATAAGGATAAGAAGGGAAAGCTTTGTTTTTCGGGTACGGGTAATCATGACGCCACCTTCGTTTACGGTTTCGCGGTTGCAAAACTCCTTGCGAAATCCGGTCCACACCAATCGTATAACAAGCGTATTTCATATAATTACGACATGTTATATTGACTTTAGAATACGGCATCCGCAGGCGAACAGCCATCCGGCAGCAGTAATGCAGGCTGAAAAACACTTAGCACGCAAGACTGCCTTTCCAGACGTTGTTCTTAATCAGGGGGGTGAAGCAGCGTAAAACAAGGAAAACCTGAGATAAAACCGGAACAAAACAGCGGGATCGTAAAGCCACAGCAACAAGCAGAAAACCAGAACCGAACACAACACCCCGTAAAAAAATCCTTCGATGCCGAATTTTCAAAGACAAAGGTGATCGGTGACCGTTTTATTCTGCCGGCACCCGGCAGGTTTAATCCAGTCACCCAAAAACAGGTTTAAGATGAAAAACATTGTTACATGTTAAAAGCACCTTGTTTTTTCAATGTGTGCGAAAAACATCCAATATTGCCTACAAACTAATTCATCGACAATTTCCTGTCAAGACAAAAAAGTGACCATTTTTTTTACAACATTTTGATTTAACATTGAAATTGTATATAACTTCCTGATCGAAGCCAAAATTGTTTTTTGAAAATTTTTCCGCACCGGGGTAAAAAGAGCTTCGCACAGGCAAAACCCAAGCGGTACCATTTTTGAATATAAAACTTATGCGAGGGAGCGGGAATCCGACGCTGAGGCGTTCCTGACGCAACAGAAACCGGCTGAACCGGGGGATCGCAGCGGACGGTCCACGTCAATGCCATCCGTTTCGGCTGCCCTGGCAGCGACCGCCCCAGCCCTGGAATATAAATCAAAAGGCTTCATTTATGCGCGTAAGGGAAAACGCAATCTCATTTTCAAGCTTCTCATCGCCTTTTCCCCTGTGTTTTTCAAGGGCTTGTATGGCCGCCGGCCCGCCGATCCGGCCCAGCGCCCACGCACACATCCGTGTCACCCGGTCATCGCTGTCTTGAGCCATGGCTTTTTCAAGCTCGGGCACGTACGCCTCGTCCAGCATATTGCCCATGGCCCTTGCCGCGTTCATACGCCACCGCCATATTTCCGAGGACGGCATGTAAAACATGTGCGGCTGGATGCGGGCCTCGTAGTACGCCGTGTCCATGTGAAGCAGCGCCGAAAGGGAAAAATCCGGCGCCATGCGGACCACCTTCTCATTGAGCGGGAGGGATTTTGATTTTGCCAGCCAGGCGCGGTTGCGCGGGCATACGTTCTGGCAGTGGTCGCAGCCGTATACCCACAGGCCCATGGGTTCGCGGAGGTCAAGAGGGGTGATGTCCTCCCCGAAATAGGTCAGGTAGGAGATGCACCGTGTCGGGTCGATCCTGCGAGATCCCTTAAGGGCGCCGGTAGGGCAGGCAACGAGGCAGGCGTTTCGGCACCAGTCCGGGCAGCCGACCTCGATGGTGGGCGTGTCCGGCTCGAAATGCGCGTCCACGACCACGGCGATAGGGAGGGTCCAGGACCCGCCGGCCACGGCGCGGTGGGCGTAAAACAGGCAGTTTTTGCCGAAGGTGCCCAGGCCGGCGCGGGCCGCGGCAACACGGTGGGGCAGGTTGAACGGGATCTTGGTGTCGATGCCCGCGTCCCGCAAAAAAGACCGGAAGTCCTTGATTTTACGGGTCAGCCCATCCTTGGTGAGCCGGTCGTCGTCCAGGTAGCACCGGCCGAAATGATTCTCCATTTCAGGGGGGAACCCCCGGTCGAAATAGTGCCCGAGCACAACGATAATCGATTTGGCCCCCGGCAGAACGGCGGACGGGTCGGTCCCGGTGGTGAGGTCGAGGCCTAGCTTGTATGCCCAGTCATAATCTTCTTTGCGCTCGTCGAGAACCCCCTGGTGGTCCGCAAAGGGGGCGGCGTCGCAAATGCCCGCATCGGCAAACCCCAAATCCATTGCCTTGTCAATGATCTCCTGTCGGGTCAGCATGTTTTTTATCTCCTTTAATAAAGTCGGGTTTCGCCTTCCGATTCACCCCGGGTTGCTTGTAGGGGCGAATAATCATTCGCCCTTGCGGCGGGCGAATGATTATTCGCCCCTACCGTTTTTCAAAGGTTGCACAAGCTGGATTTCGGACTATTTACGAGAATGTCAATATTAATCGGTAAAATTATGTTCGGTTCTTTTTTGTATTGACCCGAAAATCTACCTGTGGTAGTGAATCACTTTTTAATATTGCGGTTTCGCCGAAGGAACTATGAAGAAAAAGAAGGAATCAGCGTTCCGGGAATTGGCATACTACAGCAGTATCGGCCTGTCAATTGCCTTTGCCATATTTATCGGGATGTTTATCGGCGTGGCGCTGGACCGTTATTTCGACACAACGCCGATCTTTACACTTATTTTTCTTGCAGTCGGCGTATTAGCCGGCTTTTCGAACATCATACGGGCCATTAAACGGAGCCAGGAGCTTTAAAGGATTTATCCGCCGTGTCAACCATGAGTGCTCAGGAACGGGTCATTACATTCATCTTCTGGTCAAACTGGATCCTCTTTGCCGTCATTATGGGCATTGCCCTTTTGATCGCGGCTTCCGGGGATCAGATCGCCGGCATTGCAGCGGGCGGCCTCATCGCCACGGTGAACTTCCACATGCTCTACCGGGGGCTGCGCCGCTCCCTGCACGAACCAGCCAACCCGTCCCGCACCACCACCATTCTTGGAAAGTACTATATCCGCTTTATCATCAGCGGTATAATTATATTTTTTCTCATATCCGGCCACCACGTGCATCCGGTCGGCCTGCTCATCGGCTTATCAATCGTTGTGGCAAGCATTTTCCTCGCAACGATGCGGGAAGTCAGGAAACTTTTAAACAAGGAGGCGATCTGAAGTGGAACATCCTTTTCTATACTTCGTATTTCTGTGTGAATTGATCGGGTTGGGTGATTTTGCCCATGCGTATTACCACATTTTGTACACATGGATCGTCATGGCGTTCATGATTATTGCCGGGGCCCTGATGGCGAAAACCATCAGCATTATTCCGTCCATGCCGCAGAACGTCCTGGAAGCCATTATTTCGAATATCGAGGAGTTCGTTGTGCAAACCGCCGGTGAAGAGGGGCGGTTTTTCTTCCCGCTGGTTGGAACGCTTTTCCTCTTTATTTTCATATCCAACCTGGTCGGCCTTTTCCCCGGTTTTTTCCCGCCGACCGCCAAGCTGCAAACAACGCTTGGACTTGCGCTGATCGTCTTTTTCGCTACCCATTACATCGGCGTGCGGCATTCCGGCATGGCCTATTTCAAGCATTTTCTGGGCCCGATCTGGTGGATGGCACCGCTGATTGCCCCCATTGAAATCGTCGGACATTTCGCCCGGGTGCTTTCCCTCTCCTTTCGTCTTTTCGGCAACATGATGGGCAAGGAATTCGTGTTGTTTATCCTGTTCTTGCTGGCCGGTGCATTTTTCGCGCCGCTGCCGATGATGATGCTGGGTGTTTTTGTCTCCCTGATCCAGGCATTCGTGTTCTTCCTGCTTTCAACCATGTACTTCAGCCTGGCCATGGAAGATGCGCATTGATCGTGTTGAATTGATCGTGTTGATACGTTTTCGTTTACATAGCCGTTTTTGGAAGAAGCCGTTAATATTATTCACTTAAAGGAGGTTTTCAGATGGAATTTCAACTCGAAGCTGTACAGTTTTTTACCCGGATCGTTACCGTTGCGAGCCTCGGGCTGACAATCGCGGCCGTAGGCTGCGGTTTTGCCATGTCTTTCGGCATCAAGTCCGCCGTTGAAGGCATTGCCAGAAACCCCGAATCTTCCGGTAAAGTAACCGTTGCCATGCTCATCGGTCTGGCGCTGATCGAGGCCCTCGCGATTTACGTCCTGGTTATCTCGCTGATCCTGATCTATGCGACACCGACGGTGGAAACAATCACCCAGCTGTTGCAGCAAGCGATGTAGGACTTCAGAAGAAGCAAGACTTCAGATGAATTGTTTTATCAAAAAAGGCCGTCCGGATAACCGGGCGGCCTTTTTTTTCCGTAGGGGCGAAAAATCTTTCGCCCGAAATCGCCCGAAAAATTATTTGCCGCTGTGGGCGGATTGCCGTTTCACGTGTTCCGTTTCCGGAAACAGGATGTCCCTGAGGTAACGGCCGGTATGGGATGTGTCGGATGTCGAGACCTGTTCCGGGGTGCCGACGGCAATGACCTCGCCGCCGGCATCCCCGCCTTCGGGCCCCAAATCGATGATATGATCGGCGTACTTGACCACGTCCAGGTTGTGCTCGATGACGATCACGGTATTGCCCGATTCCACCAGGCGGTTCAGGACGGACAGCAGTTTTTTGATATCGTCCATGTGCAGCCCGGTGGTCGGTTCATCCAGGATGTAGACGGTGCTGCCGGTGTCGCGCCGGGCAAGCTCCTTGGAGAGCTTGATCCGCTGGGCCTCGCCGCCGGAAAGCGTCGTTGCCGGCTGGCCCATGCGAATGTAGCCAAGGCCCACGTCCACCAGGGTCTGCAGGCGGTTGCGGATGCTCGAGATGTTCCTGAAGAATTCCAGGGCCTGGTTCACCGTCATGTCCAGCACCTCGGCGATGTTTTTCCCCTTGTACCGGACTTCAAGCGTCTCCCGGTTGTAGCGCTTGCCGTGGCACACATCGCAGGTGACGAACACGTCCGGCAAAAAATGCATCTCGATCTTGATGATGCCGTCCCCGGTGCACGCCTCGCAGCGCCCGCCCTTGACATTAAAGGAAAACCGCCCCACCTTGTACCCCCGCGTCTTGGCATCGAGCGTGGCGGCGAACAACTCCCGGATAAAGGTGAAGACCCCGGTGTATGTGCCCGGGTTGGAGCGGGGGGTACGGCCGATGGGGGACTGGTTGATGTTGATGACTTTATCCACGTGTTCGTGGCCGCTTATGGACCGGTGCTTTCCGGGAACCGTTGTCGTCCGGTAAAACCGGCGGGCAAGGACCCTGTAGAGGACTTCGAGGACCAGGCTCGATTTTCCCGAGCCCGACACCCCGGTGACGCAGGTAAAGCAGCCCAGGGGGAAATCCACGTCGATGTTTTTCAGGTTGTTCTCGGACGCCCCTTTGACGGAAAGCCACTTTTTGGGATCGGCGCTCCGGCGCGTATCGGGGATCTCGATTGTCCGGCGACCGGCCAGGTAGTCACCCGTCAGGGAGTCCGGCGCATGGATGATTTTTTCAGGCGCGCCCGCGTATACGACATATCCCCCCCGGACGCCGGCCGCCGGCCCCAGGTCCAGGACGTAATCGGATGAACGGATCGTGTCTTCGTCGTGCTCCACCACCAGGACCGTGTTTCCCAGGTCCCGCATCTCCATTAAGGTGTCCA
>PUOB01000226.1 GCA_003551985.1 Desulfobacteraceae bacterium
CCCGAAGAAATCGAAGTCACCCGAAGGATGGTCCGGGAGGAAAACAACCGGTCTTTCGACCAGGATGTTTTCGATGTGTTTTTGTTGATACTTGAAGAACAAAAGGAAAGGGAGGATTTCTCAAATGTTTTGGAAGTTATTATTGAGTGCTTCCAAAGGACCCTGATCCGGTGTGAATTTGACGCGGCAGACCGGTTCCTGGGCAATATGCGCCACATTTATGAGCGTTACCGGGTGGAGCATCATTGGGCGCTGCCCCTGCTGGATGATTTTCTGATGATGATTTCCAGCCCCCGTATACTGAAACCACTCAATGACTGTTTGGCGGAAATCAACGAGAATGATGCCCGCCTCCTGAAACGCTTTGAATCGATGCTTGGCCGGTTGGCGCCGGAGAGCATTCTGAGTCTGATACCAATGTTCGTGAAACTATCCTCCCCCCGGATCCGCAATCATTTAAACCGGGCGGTCATGCGTCTGGCCGAACGAGATCCACGCCCCCTTTATCAGTTGGCAAAAAGCGATTCCACCCCCCTGGCGAGGCAGGCGATCATGAATTTAAGCCGCCTGGGGGAAACCGATCATATTCCCCTCATCATGAAATGCGCGGCAAGCGAGGATGTTCTGCTCAGGCAGGTTTCCGTAAAGGCGTTGACCCGGATTGAACCGCCCCCCTATGAGAAGATTTTGCCGTTTGTTCTGGATGCGGACGACATCGTAAGAAAGACGGTATCCGATTTTCTGATAAAGCGGGGAGACAAGGAAGCAGTGCCGGCTTTGATCGATTATATCAGCAGCACCCGGTTTTCTTCGGCGCATGCATCTTCGGTGATCATGCTGTACGAGGCGCTGGGATCCATCGGTTCGGCAGAGGCGTTTGATTTTCTGAAAAAACAGTTGTTCGACCGGCCATGGCGGATTGGAACACTGCCCGCCCTTCACAGGCAGGGGGCCCTGGCCGCGCTTCTACAGCAGCAGAATCCCGAAGCGTCGGTGCAGGTTGGCAGGGCGGCCAAAAGCCCGTGGCCGACCATTCGCAGGGCAATGACCAACCTCTCAAGGGTGCAAGGGACCGATGGATAATCCAAGCATTCAAGAAAGCCCAGAAAACCTGGATATGCAGGCCTCAGGGGAAGTGTTTATCCAGCGGTTTCATAATCTTCTTCAAATCCCAAGGATTCATGAGGCGGATAACCGCCTTGCAATGAGGGCGTCAAAAGAATTCATTCAGGCCGGCGTGAGTCTGTTTTCAACAAGCGATGCAATTGTCCTGGAAGTCCGTCACGGCCGCCTGTTTCTTTGCGGACAGAAATTGTTGATGCGCAAACACGCGGCGATTTACATATTCGGGCTGCTTTCTGTTTTTGACGGCCTCATGCTGTCCGGCCTGAAATTCAACTATCGCTTTAAAAGCATCTCTCCGTCACAGGCGTACCATTTTGCCGGCCTGATAATGGAATCCCGGGAAAAAAACAACCCCCTGGAATGGCTGGCAGCCAGACTTTCCGGACCCGAGTATCAATTTGTCGAAATCATTAGGGCCCCGGAGGAGGAAAGCCTCATTCCCCATGCCCGGAAGCTCAAGCAGGCCCTCCGGATTTATTCCTTTGCATACAATTCACTCAAGGACGCCAGCCGGGAAATACTGGAAAAGCGACGTTCCGGAATCCGGAAACCCCTCCGGGTGGCCCAGGAGGTGGTCGACTTTGCAGCCCAGGATCACTCCATACTGCTTGGCCTTGCCACCATCCGGGATTATGACGATTACACGTATCTGCATTCGGTTAACGTCGCTATTTTATCGATCTGCCTCGGCCACCAGATCGGTCTTTCGGAAAATGCGCTCGTATTTCTGGGTGTGTGCGGTTTTTTTCATGATCTCGGCAAAATCGATATCCCCATTGATATTATCAGCAAACCCGGCGCGCTGGATGACGAGGAATTCAAGCTCGTCCAGCAGCATTCATTAAACAGCGTCCGGCAGATATTAAAGCTCCAGGCCAGTTCAGACCTTGTGGCCAGAATTGTTCTTGCGCCGTTCGAACACCACCTCAAGTACGATCTTTCCGGTTATCCCGACGTGAACTGGACGCGACCCATAAGCCTTTTCGGGCGCATCCTCGAGATTTGCGACGTATATGATGCCCTGACCTCGCCGCGGATTTACCGTCCCCGGCCGTTCAGCCAGGACCGTGCCCTGGGGGTAATCATGGAAAAAGCCGGCGAGGATTTCGATCCGATACTGGTCAAATGGTTTGTCAATATGGTCGGGATTTTCCCGGTTGGCACGTTTGTGATCCTCAATACCGGAGAGAAGGGGCTGGTTTGCGAAGGCGGATCGATTGATAGCAACTTCAAACCGGCCGTGCTCGTGCTCACCGAGAAAAACCCGGGGGCGTTTGCCCCTTCAAAAATTGTCAATTTGAATCGGCGCGACCCTGAGACCGGCCGGTATATGCGGACCATCAAAAGCACCCACCACCCATCGGAATTCGGCATCCAGCCGATGCTTTACTTTAAGGAGATGCAGTGCGCGTGAGGCCCCGCCACTGAAAAAAAAGCTTGCCTGAAAACCGCCCGCCGGGTTATGAATCTGACTTTCTGTCTTTTCAACCACTAAATAGTGCCCGAACGAAAACCAGGATTTTTCGTCAAGGTCAAGGACGTCTGATCGCGACTTTTTAAGAGACTATCAAATTTGAGCCGGACGCAGAGATTGGCGAAAAGGACGGTTTTCGTTCAGGCGCTAAATAATCGAGAGCGAGGCATATGCAACTACTGTCATCTACCCTTTCCATTACGCGCTACAGCGTAACAGGGGATCTGGCGGATCCGGTCATGGACACGGTCCGCGATGGATTGAAAAATCATGTCATCCGTGAAATCGACAATGACCCGGCGGTAAAAAGCGTTGGGTGGACCATGTCAGACAACCCGTTCAACCCCGATTTCGATTCGGCGGATTTTGTTTTCGGAACGTCCCTGGTATTTTCCCTGAGAATCGACAAAAAATCCCTTCCGGCAAAGATCGTTAACAAGCATTACAACATGGCAATCAAAAAAAGGCTTGCCGAGACCGAAAGGGAGCATCTTTCCAAAAACGAAAAGCGTGAATTAAAAGACGAGGTGCTTCACCGGCTTTATCTCAGGGTTCCGGCGTCACCGGGCATATATGATCTCGTCTGGCATCTGGAAGCCGGTGATCTCTGGTTTTTTTCAAATATGAAGGAGGCCAACGAGGATCTTGAAACCCTTTTTTCAAAATCCTTTAAAGTAAGCCTTGTCCGGATTTTCCCTTATACCGCCGCACAGTTTCTGTCGGGCCTGGACAATGAAAAGCGCGACGCCCTTCACAAGGTTTCCCCTTCGGCATTCAATGGAGGCGCCCATGCTTGATGTTTCAGTGGCTTACAATCGTTACAAATTTTTGGGGCATGAGTTCCTTACGTGGCTCTGGTACAAGATTGAAAACGACCCGGAGAATCTGTCCAACGCGGACCCCGATCTCGAGTCGCTGGTTATCGGAAACCGGGTGGTCCTGGAAAACAGCCGCCACAACCGGGAGGAAACAATAACCATCCGCGGAGATGGGGCCGGCCTTGAAGAGGGGCTCATTGCCCTTAAAAAGGGCGGGAAAGTCACGGAGATGAATCTGGTATACCGCTCCGCCGAAAACGAGTGGCGGTTTAACCTGAAAGGCGAGAGCCTCGCCTTGAGCGGCCTTAAAACACCGCAGACGGAGCGGGTGGAAAAAAAAGAAGATCTTGAGGGCGCGGTTTTGGAGCGTATATACCTGATTGAGAGAATTGTTCACCTGACGTATCATTTGTACAATCAGTTCATCACCCTCAGGGTGTCCGCAGAATGGGAGCGGCGGTCGGTCGGTGAAATAACCCGCTGGATTGACAAGGCCATTGCCGGCGATTGACCCCATGTTTTGAGGATGGGATCCACTCGTAGAGGCAGTGCCTCAGCTGTGGAAACATTTACAATATCATTTTTGAAAGGAGACTTTTTATGAAAGAGGTGGTCATTGTTTCCGGTTGCCGAACACCGATCGGTGCTTTCGGCGGCACACTGAAAAATATAACCGGTCCGACCTTGGGGGCCATCACCATGAAGGAAGCCGTAAGCAGGGCCGGAATAGACCCGGCTATCATCGATGATATACGCTTCGGATGCTGCATGGAACCGGTCGACGCCTTGAATGTCACCCGGGTGTCCGCCCTGCTGGCAGGCCTTCCGGACTCGATTGCGGCGGCGACCATTAACAGGGTTTGCATTTCCGGGATGGAAAGCGTGATTTCCGGGATGGCCATGATCCAGGCCGGCATGGCCGACGTGATCCTGGCGGGGGGCGTCGAGCACATGTCCGGCGTTCCGTACGTCGTGGAGGGAGCGCGCTGGGGCTGCCGCCTCCAGGATGATACTTTCAAGGATGCAATGATACATGCGCTTCACTGCGGATCTCATATTATTCCCCATCCGGAAGACGGGCCGGTCAATGCGGAAGAACCCCCGCTTTCCTATTTTAAGGGCAAGCCCTATATTATGGGCCACACGGCTGAATTTATCGCCCAGCACTGGGGGATTTCCCGGGAGGAGATGGATGACGTCGCGTTGAGAAGCCATAACAATGCGGAGCGCGCCAACAATGACGGCTCCTTTGAAGATGAAATCGTGCCGGTGCCGGTGCCGCAGAAGAAAAAAGACCCGCTGATGTTCGATAAAGACGAGCATTTCCGTCCGGGGATTACCATGGACGATCTCTCAAAGCTGCCCCCTGCATTTGTTCCAAAAACGGGCAAGGTCACAGCCGGCAATTCAAGCGGGATAAACGACGGCTCCGCCGCCATGGTTATCATGAGTGCGGATAAGGCAAAGGAATTGGGGCTTAAGCCGCTTGCAAGAATCCGCGCCACGGGCCGGGGCGC
Source organism: Desulfobacteraceae bacterium (assembly GCA_003551985.1). Next base: position 4,935 of record PUOB01000226.1, read on the forward strand.
TTGTCATCCGTCGATTATGGGCATGTCCCCCGTTCCGGCGGTGGAAGATCTGGTCAAAAGAAGCGGGTTGACGGTGTCGGATTTTGAGCTTGTCGAGGTAAACGAGGCTTTTGCCGCGCAGTATATCGGGTGTGAGCGGGAATTGGGCCTGAACCGGGATATCACGAATATTAACGGGTCCGGCATTGGGCTGGGGCACCCCGTCGGTGCAACCGGCGCGCGCATAATGATCACCTTGATCAACGCGTTGCGCAGGAACGGGAAGTCTCTGGGTCTTGCAACGCTTTGCGGCGGCGGCGGCGTTTCCATGGCCGCGGCCCTTGAAATCGTTGAATAATCCGTAAGCCGCCATTTGCCCCATATAAGTGTCCATCCAGCGCCATTGCTGGATGGGCACGAACTATTCTTTTTTTTCCGCCGTTTCCATGAGCCCCTTAACCGTATCCAGAATCGGCGGATTCATCGGTCTCCACTTCGGGTGCACCGCGCGCCCCTCCTTCCATATGAAATCCACCAGGATATATTGTTCGTCTATTTTGTATTCACTTTTTCTGCCGTAGCGGAC
>PUOB01000223.1 GCA_003551985.1 Desulfobacteraceae bacterium
ATCCATCAAGAAAGCGAGCGCAAGGACAAGCCGTTTCTTGCCGTAAACTGTGCCGGCATTCCGGAAACATTGATGGAAAGCGAGTTTTTCGGGCATACGGCCGGATCGTTTACCGGGGCCCAGAAGGCAAGGCAGGGACTTTTTGAAGAAGCCGAAGGGGGTACGCTGCTTCTGGATGAAATCGCTGAAATGCCCCTTCCCCTGCAGGCAAAACTCCTTCGGATTCTCCAGGACGGCAAAATGCGCCCCATCGGCAGCAACACGGAACAGCAGGTGAATGTCCGGATTGTCGCAGCCACCCACCAGAACCTGGATGAGGAAGTCAAAAATGGGCGCTTCAGGGAAGACCTGTTTTACCGCCTCGAAACCTTTACCCTGGACGTCCCCCCTTTGCGGGACCGCACAGAAGATATCGAGATGCTTGCAGGCCGTTTTTTGACAAGTTTTTCCACGAATATGGGCAAGCGGATCAGCAGCTTTTCCGACGAAGCCATGGCTTTGCTCCGAAAATACCCCTTCCCTGGAAATGTCCGCGAACTGCAAAACGCCATAGAGCGTGCGGTGACATTCTGCAACGGGGGGCAAATCACGCCAGGCCAACTTCCCATGAGAATCCGGTCGCAGGCCTCCGGGCGGAATGCAAAACATGTGCCGGGGCTCTTCCCGGACGATCCCGGCGCCCCACTGCCGAGTCTTGCGGAAATCGAGCAGCGATACATTGAACATGTCCTTGCCCGGGTAAACGGGAACAAGAAGCGGGCGGCCGATATCTTGGGCGTTGCCAGGCGGACGCTTTACCGCAGGCTGGAGGGGTCGTAAAAATCTTTCGCCCGATGGGGTGACGGGCTATTCTATGCGTTCCAGCAACTCCCGCCTTTTTTCATTATACTCCGTTTCGGTAATCAGGCCGTCGTCGTGGAGTTCTTTTAAATATTCAAGCTGGGACCGGATATGGTCCCCCCTCTTTTCACGATCCGTTACAGGTACGTCTACAGGCGCGTCTTCCGGGCGCTCAGCTGCTTTCGCCGCAATTTTCAGCCCCTGCACATCGGCCTTTACCCACATGGGGTAAGCCTTGCCGTCTTCCCGGTCATGAGGCTGCATATAATCCGCCGTTATCGCAAGGGACGTGCTGGACGATCGAACCGACAAGGGGTCGCCCGGAGGCTCCTTTGCGGCTGCAGACATGGTCTGACCCGGGGGAAACTCCTCATTGATCACTGCAAAAGCGAGATTCAGGCGATTCTTCCCGTCCATGAATATCACACCTTCGGTTTTCCGCCGCTTTTCAAATACCAGGCCGCCGCCCCTGTTAAAAGATGTCAGAGCGATACGTTCATTGGGACCAAGCTCACCCAGCGCGCTTGCCAGGGCGGGAGCGAGGCGGTCGACCTCCTTGTCCTGGAACACCGGGCTTTCTTGGGACTCCGCGATGATGGAGCGCGACGTGTAGGCAAGGTCATTCATAAAAAACGCCAGTTCATGGGGTGCGATATCAACCGGATGCTTGTATTGATGCATCCCGGCCGTCTCGTCCTCAACCCGGTGCTGTATTCTGATGGTGTAACCATCCTGCGCGTCCACGGCGGCATCCTGCCAGCGGGGACCACCGCATCCGGCTGCAAACAGCAGCAAGGCAGACACGGCAATAATGATCCGTTTCATTTTCGGACCCTCCCAGTGTTGATAGTCTCGTAAAAAGTCGGTTTCCGACGGCTTTGTAAAAAGGCCAAGATCAAGGCTTGCGCGATTTTCGAAGAATTGAGCGTACTTAGCGTACGTGATGTTCTTCGGAAATCGCGCGTAACGCAGATATTGGACTTTTTACGAAGTCGTCAGTGTTAAAAAACACAATAAAAGCGTCTTATGCGGATGCGAATGGCGAATCAGCCAGCTCCATCGCCCGGTAGCCGTCATAACGCGCCTCATCAAACGGATAGTCCCAGCAGCCCTGGCGATGCTGAAGACGGCCGCCAAAACCCGTTTTAAAACGATACAGCCCATACATGGGATGATCCGGGTCGGGCGCGGGAGAGACCCCGAACATGTCATAATCCCGGCAGCCCGATTCCCTTGCCCGGCAAATGGCTTCCCATTGAAGCGCATATGAGGCCATATACCCTCTATCCTCGGAACCGGACGATGAGGCACCATAGAGGTAGGTAGCGCGGCTTCCCGAAACCGCAAGGATTATTCCCGCCACCGGCCGGCCCGAAACTTCGGCAAGCAGCATGTGTATCCGTGCGGGTGAACGGCAGTCCTGGTCATAAACCTTGAGTGCCGCCCTGAAATAATCCAGGTCATTGAGGGCCATACCGTGCCGCCTGGCCGTTTTCCGGTACAGCCCGTACCATGCCGGCAGCCCCTCGAGGCCCGCATCCCGGACCCGCACGCCCTTTCGGCCGGACAGCCCGATGTTGTAGCGGGTCTTCGGCTTCATTCGCGCAAGAATCCGATCCCGATCTTCACTGAGATCCACCAACACCGTATCCGGCGGAAGCATATCGGTCGGCGATTTCCGGAGATTCCAGTGCTCGGTGTCGAAATTCATGCGCATCTCCTGAATTCTCATTTTTGGCGGCCCCATCCACCGCGCATTGTCCGCATACCGATCCGGTTCATCGGCCCAGGGCGATCGCCATGGCAAATCATACCGGATAAAAACGCAATTATCCGGCAGATACGGGCGCATTTTCTCGGAAATATCTTCCAGCCATGGACCGCGCAGTTCCGGGTCGGGAAGCAGCTCCGGTCCGAACGGCACGTACGCCATCGTGAAATCCGGGGCGATTTCGCGCAGGACAACCAGGATATCGCCGTCCGGCCCCGCATCATAATCCATGAGAATATCAAAAGCCGCCGTCCGGCGTCCCTGCCTTTGCTTCAGCCGCGACCAATAGGCAGTCTGCTGGAGGTAGGGCGTCGGCACCACATACCTTGTCCGCTTGGGCTGCAATGTCACTTGCATCAACTCTCTCCATCATAGAAGAATGATAAAATGGAGACGAAAATAGACATATCCCACAGCAAAGTCAACCCCTGATCCATTTACGAAGCCGTCAACGTTATCCCCCCCCCGGCTTTGTCTACTTCAAAGAGACATCCCAGTTCCATCTGCCGGGACGTTTTTTCATTTGGCAGTCTTTCGGAAACGTTTCGTTCAGGTGAACAAACATCTGGTATCCGGCCTTTTTGAGGGGTTCCATATGACCACGGAGATCAATGGGCCATTCGGGATAGATCCAGTAATTATCATCCCGCCGGGTTATCCAGGCGCGTTCCTTTTTGGGGCTCGCAAACGGGACATCCAACTTCAGGGACGGCGGATTGATGCGTGAGATGCAAAGGGGCCAGTTGCCGTAAACAACAATACCCAACGGCAGCGGACTTGACCGGCCAAGCTGGAGGTAGTCTTTTTCACCCAGCTCCGGGCTTGCGATAACCCCCCGGCACCCCATGGCGGCAAGGTTGTCGACGGCCAGCGGGTTGGCGATATTGCAGAAAGGGCCGGCCCATATCTCCTGTTTTTTGGGGAACGGAAAAAAGGCCGTCTGCCAGGGGGCATTGACGACAAAACGGGAAAAGCCCTTTTTCAACAGCCGATCGATCACTGCCTTGATCCCGGCTTCCCGGCCCGGCCAGATAACCGGCGGCATCCAGCACCATAGCTGTTTTACATTACCGGCCGGCAGGCGCTGCATATCCCCGTCAATCCAGATACCGGCGGCACTGCCGGACGACCGGGATTTGGCACTACCCCGCCCGACGTGCACATCAAAAGGGCGATTTTTTTGGGAAAGGCCGGCGGATGGCAAGGCGGCACTGAATCCGGAGGGTGCTCCGGCATCCTCCGGTTCCTGCCCGAGCTGCCTCTCGCACGCCTCTATTTGCGCTAAAAGTTCCGGCTCCCTGCGGTCTATGAGAAAGACCGGCGTCTTGTTGACGGCCCGCTGCTTTTTCGGCAAGTTCAAAAACAGGCGGCCCCGCTTGGGAACACTCTTGGTGACGCGGTCTACCCGGTGCCAGGACTCGTCTTCGTAACCAATGCGCAGCACGTCTTTTGCAAAGAGCTGCTCCCGCGGCTCGATATACGGCTTGAGCATGGTACCCTGAACTTTTCCCACGAGCCGCCCCGAAGCGGTCTGGGAATCGGGATCGATCGGGCTCCACGGCCGCTGGGTCAGGAAGTTATAGTGGGTTCCGTTGCGTCCCATGGCGTATTCAAGGCAAGACATGGCGCTTTTTTGAACGTTTTTGTCACCGGGGTGGTCACGCAGCATGCGGTAGGCTTTTACGGTATAAAAGACGTAATGGGGCCCTTTTTTCCGGCCCTCTATTTTTAATGCGGAAATATTGGGCACCGTCATGAGCACCTTGGTGAGCATATCGAGCCAGAGGTCCTTGCAGGAAAAGACCCGGCCGCGAACCTTATCCTGGGTATACACCCGGCGGCAGGGCTGTACGCAATTGCCGCGAAGGCCGCTTTTCCCGCCGAGATAACTGCTCCAGTAACAGCGCCCCGAAACCGCATAACAAAGCGCCCCGTGCACAAAAACCTCCAGCGACCGTCCGGCGGGACACGCTTGCGCCATATCCCGCATCTCGTCGACACTCAACTCTCTGGGAACCACGACGCGGTTGATTTTCGGAAAAAAACGGAGCGTTTTCATGGCCGAAGGGAAACTGACATTGGCCAGGGTGGACAAATGAATGTCCCCCTTGAAACCGGCCTGCCATGCCAGGGAAACCATGGCCGTATCCGAGACGATCAGGGCATCCGGCTTCACATGACGACTCAGCCGGACTGTCAAATCGCCGGCGCCGTCTAACTCATCCGGTTTTACCAGGGTGTTTAAGGCGACGTAAACCCTTGTGTGCTTTTCCCGGGCAAGGCGTGCAAGGACGGCAAGTTCCCCAATGGAAAAATTCTCCGCCGCCATCCTTGCGGAAAAGTGCTTCAGACCGCAATATATGGCATCTGCGCCGGCGGCAAGGGCGGCAAGAAACGATGCCCGGTTTCCCGCAGGCGCCAGGATTTCCGGCTTTTCACTCGGGGTTCCGGTCATTTTGCCGCTTCACCGAAGCGAACATGGATCATTTTAACAACCTTTTTGCTGAGCGGATGAAAATTTGCCGCAACGGGGTAAATGGGACTTTTTAACGATGCCATCAATTGAATATCCGGTGAATATCCGGCTTAAAACATAATGCCCGAACCGTTGTTCCGGGCGGCTGTCTTGCCTGTTTTTCAACAATCCGTTACACACTGTTATGGACTTGTACCTGAAAATGATTAATGATAATATATAAAATTTAATCTGTAAACAAATGATAGTCTCGTAAAAAGTCGCTTTCGGACGGCAAAGTAAAAAGTTCCATATACAAGGCGCAGTCATTTTTCATACGCGAAGGCATACAAGTCGTATGCCTGGCGGATGAAAAATTGCTGCAACGCAGTAGATGGGACTTTTTACGACGCCATCAA
>PUOB01000224.1 GCA_003551985.1 Desulfobacteraceae bacterium
GTGGGGTTGTAAAGTAAAAATGGTTTGGGGGTAGCGTTGAAAGCGTTTGATATGCTATAGGATGCGCTGACGAAGGAAGCGCATCATCATCCCGCAAAAAAAATTGCAAAAGGAGGTTTTGTTCCATGAAGGATAAAGACGGCGGACGCTACTATTACCCGTTTCCGGAAAACAAACAGGTCCGGATGTACGTGAAGGAATCCGGGGCCGGCATCATGTTCCGGATGTGGCGCCGGGATGACGAGACCTTATGGGAAGAGCACGGCTGGGTGCCCCACGATGCCATTGTTCAGGCGGCGGAAATGTATACAGGCAAGAATTTCGACCCCAAAACCGTCTATGATATACGAATTGCCCGGGCTCTGATCCGCGACGAAAAAGACAGTCAGTAGTATTTTTCCCGCAGCCTGGGCTTTTCGATTTTTCCGGTGGGATTTCTCGGGACCGAATCGAAAATAATGCGGCGGGGTCTCTTGTAACGGGGAAGGCCTGCGCACCGGGCCTTGATGTCCTCCTCCATCAAAAACCGCCCGTTTTTAACGGAAACCACCGCTGCCGGTATTTCTCCCAGACGGTCATCCGGGATGCCGAATACCGCCACATCCATGATATCTTCATGATCCATGAGGAAATTTTCGATTTCCACCGGAAAAATGTTTTCCCCCCCTGAAATGATCACGTCCTTTTTGCGGTCGACCAGCCATAAAAAACCGTTCTCGTCTTTTTGAACGATATCCCCGGTGTGGAGCCAGCCGTTTTTCAAGACCGCTTCGGTGGCCTCGGGGTTCTTATAGTAGCCCTCCATGACGCCGGGGCCCTTGACCAGCAGTTCACCGGGCGTATTGGCGGGCTGACAGGCCAGGTTTTCATCCACCACCCGGCATTCCCAGTCGAACCCGGGCACGCCGATGGCTCCGATTTTATGGGTGTTTTCAATGCCCAGGTGAACGCATCCCGGACCTGTGGATTCGGTAAGCCCGTAATTGGTATCGTAATCCTGGCGGGGAAAGTATTGTTTCCATTTCTTGATGAGGGCGGGCGGAACCGGCTGCGCGCCGATGTGCATGAGCCGCCACTGGTCCAGCTGGTAATCCGACAGGTCGATCTCGTTGTTTTCAATGGCCATGATAATGTCGTGGGCCCAGGGAACCAGCAGCCATACAATGGTAACGTGCTCCTCGGAGACCGCCTCCAGGATGGCGGGGGGGGAAACCCCCTTGAGCAGGACGGATTTGGCGCCGACGATAAAGTTGCCGAACCAGTGCATTTTGGCGCCGGTATGGTAAAGCGGCGGAATGCAGAGAAAATTGTCGTCGATCGACTGATTATGGTGCCGGTTTTCAACGTAGCATGCGGATTCCAGCTGGCGGTGTCGGAGGAATACGCCCTTGGGTGCGCCCGTGGTGCCGGAGGTGAAATAGATGCCGGCCCCATCGCCTGAATCGATTGAAACGGCAACCTCCGATGTGTCGCCGCCGGAGATGATATCGATGCAGGACAAGGCGAAATCGGGACGGTCCGCGGGCGGACCCGAGTAAATCCAGGTGTGGACGCTTTGGTCGAGAACCGGCTTGACGGCAGTGATCCGGTCGATGAACTCGCGGCCGAAAATAAAGGCTTTTGCCTCGCACAGCATGGTACAGCGTTCGATATCCGCCGCTGCAAACCGGAAATTGAGGGGTACGGCCACCGCACCGGAACGAAGGATGCCGAAATAGATGGGGAGCCAGTGGATGTCGTTGGTCATCAGCAGGACCACCCGGTCGCCTTTCCGGATGCCGATGTCGCAAAGGAAATGGGCAAGGGCGTTTGAAAAATGATGAAACCGCAGCCAGGTCATTTCGCGGCGTTCAAGCGTTGGGGCCTTTTGGCCCGGTAACGGGCTTTGCCCCGGAACGCGCTCGATGAGTGCGGTTTTATGGCCGTACATTCTTGCGTTGCGGGCAAGGATTTCGGTGATTTGCATGGGTTTTTCCGGTTTACGGGTGATGTTTTTAAACAGGTTTAATTGGCCACTCATTAACAAAAGCGGGGGATTTGTTCAATTAAAAATTGAGGGGAGGGGGAAGCGGGAAGGAAAAGAAAGCGGGGTGGACGAGGTGGACAGAGTGGACAAAAGGGTGGACGAGGTGGACTAAATGGACTGAGTGGACAAAAGGCGGTGGGCGGTGGACAGTGGGCTGGGGGCTGAGTGGGCAGTGGCTGGGGGCGGTGGGCAAAAGGGCTGACGGGGCGGAGAGGATGAGGTGGGCCGGTGCCGAAAAAAACCCCCGGGGCGTTTGGGTGCCCCGGGGGTTTTTATTAGGCATTGGTGTGCGGCTTTAGCAGTGGATCGTTACTGCCGCTGATTCTCGTCGACTTCCTCGTAGTCGGCGTCGACCACGTCCTCGTCCTCGGCACCGGACTGATGGTCGCCCTCGGGGCCGCCCTGGGCGGCACCCTCCTGGGAGGCCTGCTGGTACATGGTTTCAGCCAGCTTGTGGGAAGCCTGCTGCAGCTCCTCGCTGATACCCTTGATTTCATCCGTGTTTTCGCCTTCCATGGCCGTCTTGAGCCGTCCCTTGATCTCCTCGACGGTCTGCTTCGTCTGCTCATCCACCTTGTCGCCGAGTTCCTTCATGGACTTATCGGTGGAGTAGATCAGCGAATCCGCGTTGTTCCGGGCCTCCACAAGCTCCCGCTTCTTTTTGTCCTCCTCGGCAAACTGCTCGGCCTCGCGCTGCATCTTTTCGATATCCTCCTCGCTCAGGCCGCTGCTTGCCGTAATCCGGATGGACTGCTCCTTCCCGGTGGCCTTGTCCGTGGCCGACACGTTGACAATCCCGTTTGCGTCAATGTCGAACGTGACCTCGACCTGGGGAACGCCGCGCGGCGCCGGCGGAATGTCCGTGAGCTCAAAACGCCCCAGGGTCTTGTTGTTCGCGGCCATTTCCCGCTCGCCCTGGAGGACATGTATCGTCACCGCCCGCTGGTTGTCCTCGGCCGTTGAAAAGACCTTGCTCTTTCGGGTCGGAATGGTGGTGTTCTTCTCGATGAGCTTGGTCATGACGCCGCCCAGGGTTTCGATACCCAGGGAAAGCGGCGTGACATCGAGCAGGAGCACGTCCTTGACGTCGCCGGAGAGGACCGCACCCTGGATGGCCGCACCGATCGCGACCACTTCATCGGGGTTGACGCCCTTGTGAGGCTCTTTATTGAACAGCTTTTTCACCCGCTCATAAACGGCCGGCATCCGTGTCATGCCGCCGACAAGAATCACCTCTTGGACGTCATCGGCGCTCAGGCCGGCGTCCTTGAGGGCCGTTTTGCAAGGCCCGTCCAGGCGGTCGAGCAGATCCTCCACCAGGGACTCCAGCTTTGCACGGGTCAATTTGACGTTCATGTGCTTGGGACCGGACGCGTCCGCCGTGATGAACGGCAGGTTCACATCCGTCTGCATGGACGAGGACAGCTCGATCTTGGCCTTTTCAGCAGCCTCCTTGAGGCGCTGGAGGGCCATTTTATCGCTGCGGATGTCGATGCCGCTGTCTTTTTTGAACTCGTCGGCCAGGTAATTGATGATCCGCTGGTCGATGTCCTCACCGCCCAGGTGGGTGTCGCCGTTGGTCGCCTTGACCTCGAAAACCCCCTCGCCGATCTCCAGAATGGAAATATCGAAAGTGCCGCCGCCAAAATCGAATACGGCGATTTTCTCGTCGGATTTCTTGTCAAGCCCGTACGCAAGGGATGCGGCCGTCGGCTCGTTAATGATGCGCTGGACGTTCAAACCGGCGATTTTCCCGGCATCCTTGGTGGCCTGACGCTGATTGTCGTCAAAATAGGCTGGCACCGTGATTACCGCATCCGTGATTTCCTCGCCGACATAGTCTTCGGCATACCGCTTGATATAGCTTAAAATATGCGATGAGATTTCCGCCGGGCTGAACTGCTTGTCCTGGATATGGATGCGGACATCCCCGCTGCTTGCCTTTTCTATTTTAAACGGAAGGTTCTTGAGGTCCCTTTGAACCTCCTGGGAATCGAACTTACGACCGATCAACCGCTTGATGCCGAAAACGGTATTTTCCGGGTTTGTAATGGCCTGGCGCTTGGCAACCGTGCCCACAAGCCGCTCCCCGTCGTCATTGACGGCAACAACGGAAGGCGTTGTCCGGCCCCCTTCCGGATTTGTAATAATCTTTGTTTCTTTTTGCTCCCGGATCGCAACGCATGAATTGGTTGTTCCCAGATCTATTCCGATAACCTTGCCCATTGCTTTAGCCTCCTTGATTGATATTTGTTCTGAATGCGTATAATAGTATTTTACTTTGAAGGGCCTTTCGAAACCACGACCATTGCCGGCCGGATTACCCGGTCATGAAGCATGTATCCTTTCTGAAGTTCCTGGATCACCGTGTTTTCCGGGTAATCCTCGGACTCCGCCTGCATCATGGCGTCATGATAATTCGGGTCAAACGGTTCTCCCAGGGACTCGATCGGCGTGACATTGTATTTTGCAAGAATATTTTTGATCTCGCTCAAGGTCATCTCCACGCCTTCGGCCATGCAGGCGTCCGTTGTGGACTGGTTCCCGCCCGAAGTCGCCAATGCGCGCTCGAGGTTGTCCACCACCGGCAGCAGGTCCTTGATCAGCGCCGTGTTGGAAAACTTTTTATGGTCATCCATCTGCCGCTGTGCTCTTTTCTTGTAGTTGTCGAACTCGGCACAGAGGCGCAAATAACGGTCATGGCTGTCAGCAGCTTCCTGCCGGGCGCATGCCGCATCTTCCTTCAGGGATTCGATGTCGTCGGTTTCACCGTTGCTTTCTTCCGCACCGGCCTCGCCGTCGGCAGGTGAAATGTCCTGTTCCTGTTTTTCTTTTTTGTTTTTCCACATATTCCTGTCGTCTCTGGTATGCCCTGTTTTGTAAGTATTGTTATTTGTTGACGACTTCGTAAAAAGTCCAATATCTGCGTTACGCGCGATTTCCGAAGAAATTCATCACGCCTTGGCGTGACTCAATTCTTCAAAAATCGCGCAAGCCTTGATCTTGGACGTTTTACAAAGTCGTCTGACCTCGACTTTTTACGAGACTATCATTTGTTGTATCGGTCATGGTGTCCGTCGTATGATTTTTATCTTTTCCGAATCTATCTATCATCGATCACACCTTCTGTTTACATTCCGGGGCATTACCAAACCACCGGAAAATCCAGACAATACAAATTGTATAACGACTTCAACTATTTAAAATTCCAACTGAAAATAAGACGAAAAGAGGGGATGTCAAGGGTAAGGGGGGAAATTGTGTTTTCGGATTTTCGGATGCGTATTGGAAAGGGGTGCGAAGGAGAAGGCGCGGCGAAAAAAAGTCCGGTTGTGAACCCTCCGTCGAACGGGAGCGAAAAACGCCGGGCCGTTAGCCGGACGGGAACGATCCGCGACACAGGCGCCATTACTTATCGCTGCTTCCTTCCGGACCTGA
>PUOB01000351.1 GCA_003551985.1 Desulfobacteraceae bacterium
GGCGTCACCCACCGGCGCGTCCATGTAAAACCCGCATTTTGCGGCACGGCCGTCCGGCATGACGGTCATGAGATGCCGGCCGCAGGCATATCCTTCGGATGCGCCGTGATATCCGCCGCCGAAACCATAGGCCATGAGCGGGACACATGCCTCATGGCTCACAAGGAGGTCCCGGTGTTCGGCAAGCGAACCGGCCACGCACAACGCATCGATGCCCCACTCCACCGCCCCGATCGCTTCCGCAAACGCCGCCATCCGGTCGAACTCGTCCACATTGCACCGGTGGATCATGGTGGACAGCGACACATCCATCCCTGCGTCGCGGGCGATCCGGATACCCGCCATGGTCTTGTCAAACGCGCCTTTTCCACGCAGCCGGTCGTGGCCTTCCCGCCACCCGTCCAGGCTGAACTGAATTTCATGGACATCCAGCCATGCCATGGTCTCAGGGGAAACGAGCGTGCCGTTAGTAAACAGAACCCGGCGCACCGAACAGGTCGATATTTGACGGAGATAATCCTTTAAATCCTTGTGCATCAGGGGCTCCCCTCCTGATATGAGCAGCCGGAGTCCGCCCATTTCGGAAAAGGCCCGTGTGATGTCGACCGCTTCGTCAACGGCCATGTCGGAGACCCCGTCCGGGTCGCCGATGTAGCAGTGGGCGCAGCGGAGGTTGCACCGGTGCGTCACGTGGAGTTCCAGGTAACGCAAAGACGGCTCGGCCCTTTCACCCATGGCCACATCCACGGGAGCGGGGCCGTCCGTCGTTGCCAGGAGACCCTCTTCAATGCCGTATGCCACAAATTCGGCATCGTCGGTCAGGTCGCGGCCCAGCCGGGTGCCGTCGCAGGAGAGAAAAAATGCCGCGGCGGTCTCGTCGATTTCATACAGTTCGTCTTTGGCAATGTGGTACACAAAGGGGACTTCAAGGTTTTTCAGGGCTGCGCCGGGGGCAAGGCGAAGGTATTTGTTTTTCCAATCGATTGGGGCCATGACCAGCGCTCCGTCACGTGCAGCGGTTGAGGACCGGCGGATCAATGATGCCGCGCGACAAGAGCAGGGCCAGCAGGATCAATCCACCGCAGGGGACCGCATCGTCAGGGGGGTCATCCGACCGGTAGTCACAGTCATCCGCCCGGAATTCACACGCGCGGCAAACGTTTTCGAAAAGCACGGCCTCCTGGCTTTCATCCAGCCACGGCGCTTCGCCGGGTTTCAATACCACGGCCGCTTCCGGGTTGAATTCACCGCTTTGCGCAAGGCATTCGGCGACCCGGGCCCCCAGACAGGCCATTTCCTCTTTTTCCCCCTCCCGGAAAAACATGCAAAACGGGCGGCATATGTAGTCGGAGAAATCGGTTTTGCGCATATGAGGTCGTCTCGTAAAAAAACAGCCCGCATATGAAAGATTCATGTACGGGCTGTTTTGTCAAATAAGGGGGTTTTCAGCAGGATCGTTTGCACTTGCAAAGACCGGTCGGGGCTTTTTTCACTTTTTTGATCTTCATGATCGCACCTCTTTCTTCTTGAAAGAATTAATAAAACGTTTTCTTCATGAAAACGCAGGCTAAAATCCAAAAAGCCATCATTTATTATATTAACAACACCCGTCCGGTTTATCAACCGGTTTAAACGTTTTTGCACCATTTTTTTCCGGGCGGCTGTCAGGCAAGCCCTTTTTCCCTCAAATCGGCGAGCACATCCATGAGCTGATCTTTGGTGCAGTCGTCGATTTGGTAGGCATTTCGGACGCCGTCCGTGAAATCGATGACAAAATGCCCTTCTTCGTTGATATGGGCTTTTCGGATGTAGTTTTCATTGAGCCATGGCTTCAGGCTCTGTAAAAACTGGTGAAGACTGCAGACTTCCATATACCATTCCCTCCCGGATGATCGGTTTTTGTTTATTTTTTATTAAAAATAGGATCTTCATCACCGGTTTGCAACACAAAACAACCCTTTTAACCCGGCCAATTCATATATTGGTGATTCATATATCATTGATATCAAGTCCGATTTATGCGATACCCGGTATCATGAAATCTGAAAACAACCCATACACATATCGATTCGGTTACAAGGAGGCACCATGAACCAGCCCAACAAGGTCATCTGCTCGATGCATCGCCTGAGCAAGTATCACAATAAAAAACCCATACTCGAAGACATTTCCCTGTCCTATTTCTACGGCGCCAAAATCGGGGTGCTGGGCTTGAACGGGGCGGGAAAAAGCTCGCTTTTACGGATCATGGCGGGGGTGGACACGGAATATAACGGTGAAATGACCATGAGCCCTGGATACACCGTGGGATTTTTGGAGCAGGAGCCCATTTTGGACGAGCAAAAAACCATCCGCGAGGTGGTCGAGGAAGCCGTCGGACCGATCATTGCGTTGATGGATGAATACAACGCCATCAACGAAAAATTCGCCGAACCCATGTCCGACGATGAAATGGACAAGCTGATCCAGCGGCAGGGGGAAGTCCAGGAAAAACTGGACGCCGCCGATGCCTGGGATATCGACTCACGGCTGGAAATGGCCATGGATGCCCTGCGATGTCCGCCCGGCGACACCCCGGTCAATGTGATCTCGGGCGGCGAAAAACGGCGGGTGGCGCTCTGCCGGCTTCTGCTCCAGAAGCCGGACATCCTGCTGCTCGACGAGCCCACCAACCACCTGGACGCCGAAACCGTCGGCTGGCTGGAGCAGCATCTTCAGAAATACGAGGGGACCGTCATTGCGATCACCCACGACCGGTATTTTCTGGACAACGTGGCGGGATGGATCCTGGAGCTGGACCGGGGCCGGGGCATTCCCTTCAAGGGCAACTATTCGTCCTGGCTGGAGCAGAAGCAGGAACGGCTCCGGCGCGAGGAAAAGGCCGCCTCCCACCGGCAAAAGACCCTTGAGCGGGAGCTGGAGTGGATCCGCATGTCCCCCAAGGCCCGGCAGTCCAAATCCAAGGCCCGGCTGAAGGCCTACGAAAACCTTCTGTCCCGGCAAGGGGAAAAAGCCGCAACGGATATGGAGCTCTATATTCCGCCGGGACCGAGACTCGGCAAGGTGGTGGTGGAAGCGGAAAACCTGGCCAAAGCCTACAACGACCGCCTGTTGTTTGAAAACATGTCCTTTTCACTGCCCCCCGGCGGCATTGTGGGCATTATCGGGCCGAACGGCGCCGGCAAAACAACGCTGTTCCGGCTGATCACCGGCCAGGAAAGCCCGGATTCCGGCACCCTGCGTATCGGTGAGTCCGTCCGGCTGGCCTACGTGGACCAGGACCGGGAAAGCCTGGATCCGGAGAAATCCATATGGGAAGTCATCTCGGAGGGGGACGACACCCTCATGCTGGGCGATGTACAAGTAAAATCAAGGGCATATGTTGGCCGGTTCAATTTTACCGGGGCCGACCAGCAAAAAAAGGTGAAGCTGCTGTCCGGCGGCGAGCGCAACCGCGTACACCTGGCACGCATGCTTAAACAAGGGGCCAACGTGATCCTTCTGGACGAACCCACCAACGACCTGGATGTCAACACCATGCGGGCGCTTGAGGAGGCCCTGGAAAACTTCGCGGGCTGCGCCGCGATTATCAGCCACGACCGCTGGTTCCTGGACCGGATCGCCACCCATATCCTGGCATTTGAAGGCGACAGCCAGGTGGTCTGGTCGGAAGGCAACTATGCGGATTACGAGGAAGACCGGAAAAAACGCCTGGGTGAGGCAGCGGATCGCCCCCACCGGATCAAATACCGGCAGATTACGCGGTAGGCGATGCGCGTCAGATGGCGGACACATCCAGCATCCGGTCTATTTCGCCCGCCCCTGCCGAAAACAGGCTGTCGATAAAGGCGGTCTCGAAAGAGCCGGGTTTTCCGGCGATTGCCGCGGCCATCTCCCCGCACAGCCCGTAAAATGCAAACGCCGATGCAACCGCTTCAAGGGGATCCTCTTCGGCGACCGCGCAGAAGGCCGCCACAACCGCCGACAGCCCGCAACCGGTGCCGGTGACCCGGGTCATAAGGGGATGCCCGTTTTTAACGGAGAAGACCCTTTGCCCGTCGGAAATACAGTCGGACGGGCCGGATACGGCCACGATGCATCCCAGGTCCCCGGCCATCTGACGGACATGCCCAACGTGAGACGCCGCCAGATCGAGGGATGATTCGACGCCTTTTGTTTTCGCCCCGGCGCTCGCCAGGGAAAAAACTTCGGAGGCGTTTCCGCGCAGCACCGAAACCCGGCACTCATCCAGAATCCGCTTCACCGCGCCGGTGCGAAAAGACGTCGCACCGGCGCCGACGGGATCGAGAATCACGGGAATGCCCTTTTCATTGGCCGTCTGCCCGGCCAGAAGCATGGCATCCAGCCAGCTTTCCTCCAGGGTGCCGATATTGAGCACCAAGGCATCCGCAATCCCCGTCATTTCCTCGATTTCCGCCAGGCAATGGGCCATGACCGGTGAGGCACCGATGGCCAGAAGAATATTGGCGGAGGAATTCATGACCACGTAATTGGTGATATTATGCACCAGCGGTGCACGCTCGCGCACCCGCCCAAGCAATTCTACGGCATATGCCTTCATATTGTGCCTCCACTTACAGCTTAACCACCCGCTCGATCACCACCGGCGTCACCGGCACATCATCATGCATTCCCTTGCGCCCGGTCGGCACCGCCTTCATTTTATTCACAACGCCGTGCCCCTTGGTGACCTTGCCGAAAACGGTATACCCCCAACCCTGGGGGGTTTTTGCGGTGTGATTCAGGAACTGGTTATTCTTTACATTAATGAAAAACTGGGCCGTGGCGCTGTGGGGGTCCTGGGTTCGGGCCATGGCCACGGTATAGGCCTCGTTTTTCAGGCCATTGTCCGCTTCATTCTCAATGGGCGGACCGGTTGGCCGTTCTTCCATCTCCGCGGTCATGCCGCCCCCCTGGACCATAAAGCCGTCGATGATCCGGTGGAATATCGTACCATCGTAATGGCCCTTATCCACGTAATCCAGAAAATTGGCCACCGTCTTCGGCGCCTTATCCTCGAAAAGTTCTATTTCAATTTCTCCCATGCTGGTTTCGAGCTTTACCATTGTCATTGTCAAAATTCTCCTTTACGCCTGGACGGCTTTGTAAAACGTCCAATATCTGCGTTGCGCCCTGATCTTGAACGGTTTGCTTTGCCGTCATAAATATGATTACAAAAACCACTTCGTTATTTCGCCCGCTAACCGGGCGAAAGATTTTTCGCCCCTACGGCGGCACCGTCCCCCCGGCTGAATAAAATGGAACCTTTATCCAAGTTGACGCTTCGAAAATACGACCGCAACCAAAACTTTATATGTCGCATTTCGGCGCCAAAAAGGCAAGCGGGATGTCGGGTCCTGTCACGTGCCAGCCGCCGGGCTTATCCGTCCGCCGCCCCCTTTTTAAGCACCCGCCTGAAAAACGGGGCATGATTGGA
>PUOB01000440.1 GCA_003551985.1 Desulfobacteraceae bacterium
AAGCCGCCTACCTGATGGTGCAAAACCAGATAATGCGTATACCGGTGGTGGATAAAAACAACAAAGTGGTCGGCGTTGTACGCGAATGGGACCTTTTCTTCGAGATGGAGCGGGCGATCCGTTTATCGAAAGAATAGCGCTCCGGCAGCGTCCGGACAAAGACTCTCCGGTGCCGGGGGGATGGTGCTTCCCCGGCACCGGATGGCCGGAAAGATTTCAGCGGGGATGCGTGTTCCTCTGGCAGTCCGCCCACAATCGTTGTGCGTTCAACCGCGACAGCCAGCGTGAAAACTTCTGTTGAATTTAAAATAATATTTCGATATTATTCCCGGAGTATAAAACCATATACCTTTTTTCCGGGCCGGGAATCCCGAAGCCGCGGCCGGAAAATCTGATGCAGAAAAATTCACCATGCATGAATCACCAAGCCGCCACCGTGCATACCGCAAAACCATCTGGATGGTGCTGATAACGGCATTCATCCTCTTTGCAGGGGTCATCGCTTTAGGTCTGTGGCATTCAGCAGAGCTGCGCAACATCTTCTCCGGACAATTCAACGATGAACAACAGGTAATCGCGCAGAACATCTCGCGGCTCATTGAAAGGGAACTGGATTTTCTGGAAAAAGAAATCCGGCTGCTTCGCAGCGAAGTTGCCGCAAATCCCTTTTCCCCGGAAGCACTGCAGCCGGGCATACAAAAAAGCCTCGCCCGGATATCCGAAAGCGGCGTACGAAAAATCATGATCACCGATCCGGGCAAAAACACCGAAGAAGCTGCAATCCACCATTATACAACCGGCGATCACTGGGTACTGCCCGGCAGCGAAATGAACTGGCCGGCATCCTTTCCGGATCCCGGGGCACTTTCCAAAGAAACCGTCTGGTTTTCCAGGCCGAAACCGGACAGGCCCAACATCACGATGTTCATGGCAGCCGCCCTGCCCGCTGATAAGGGACTGATCGTTTTCGACATCAATGTATCCTGGCTGCTCAGCCCCTTTTTAAAGGATATCCGGTCGGGGAAAACGGGATATGCCTGGATCATCTGCGACCAGGGATATTTCCTGTACCACCCCGAAAATGACTTCATCGGCAGGGACGCATTTGACGTGCGGCAGCAGAAGGATCCCCGCATCTCATTTCACACCATTAACTTCATCCAGCAGGAAAAAATGCTTAAAGGGCTGGAAGGGACCGGGCACTACGAATCCGGGTGGCACCGGGGTATGACCGGCCGGATCGAAAAGCTCATCGCCTATACCCCGATTCGCATCAGCGATGCCTTTCCGCAAAGATGGTCCATTGCCGTAGTAGCACCGGTAGCCGAAATCGAGGGGCTTGTACGGGATGCCCAAAACCGCCAGATGCTGATCCAGGTGCTGATCCTGACCGCGATCGCCGCATCCGCCTCCGCGGTTTTACTATTTGAAAAAAGGTGGTCCAGGTATCTCGAACAGGAAGTGAATGAACGGACCCAGGCACTCAGCCGTTCCGAAGAGAAATACCGGTCGCTTGTCGAAAGCGCCGAGGATTTTATTTTCACCGTCGATCCAAACGGATACCTGATGTCCGTCAATTCTTTTGCGGCCGCTTTTTTCGGCAAAACGCCGGAGGAATGCCTCAAAAAACCGCTTTCCACTCTTTTTCCCCGGCATGCGGCAAAGAAAATGAGCCAGCTTGCCGGCCGGGTCTTTCGCGGAAAACGAAGCGTGCAGGACACTTTTGACATCGCGGAAAAAGACCGTCTCACCTGGATCAACGCCAACTTCATGCCCCTGAAGGACAAAAAAGGCAGTGTCGGGGCGGTACTTTGCATCGCCCGGGACGTCACGGAACAGAAAAACCTGGAAAGCCGGCTCATCAATGCCGAAAAACTCGCTTCCATGGGAACCCTTGCAGCCGGCGTAGCCCATGAAATCAACAATCCCATCGGCGTGATTTTAGGATTTTCCGACCTGTTGCTCCAGGATGCCGAACCGGATAGCCAGGCATGGGAAGACCTGAAGACGATCGAGCGCCAGGGTATGCACTGCAAGCAAATCGTGGAAAACCTGCTTAGCTTTGCCCGGCACGGACGGGAAAGCACGGAATATGCGGACCTTGCAGAATGCATCGATGAAGTCATTAAAATAACCCGGCACACCCTGGAAATGAACGATATTGAAACAGACATCCGCATGCCGGACCACCTTCCGTTGGTAAACGGCGATTTCCGGCAGCTTCAGCAGGTGTTTTTGAATCTGGTAAACAACTCCATGGCCGCCATGCCCGCCGGCGGCAAACTGGTCCTGTCGGGCAGCGTGGACGAAACCAACCGCCGGGTGATCATCACCGTATCCGATACCGGCACAGGAATACCGGAAACGGATCTCAGCCATATTTTCGAACCGTTTTACACCACCAAGGCCGAAGGGGAAGGAACCGGCCTGGGCCTGTTCGTCAGCTACGGAATTATCAACCGCTACGGGGGAATGATCGAGTGCACATCGCGGACGCCGGAAGCATCTGACAATCCGGGCACGACATTTACCATTACCCTTTTGCAGGCTCCGGAAAGGATGGACCATGAGTAAAGTGCTTGTCATAGACGATGAAAAGGATATGCTCACCCTGCTCAGGCGCATTATCAACGGGGAAGCCAGCCACGAGGTAACAACGCACAGCGATCCGTTCAAAGCCCTGGCCGAGCTGGAAGCCGGCGCCTTTGACCTCGTTCTGACAGACCTCAAAATGCCGAAAATGAACGGCATCCAGGTACTTGAGCGGGCAAAGGCCGTTCACCCGGACATGCCGGTGGTGATCATGACGGCCTACGGCACCATTGAAAACGCCGTGGAGGCCATCCGGAAAGGGGCTTTTGACTACATCACCAAGCCGTTCCGGCGGGAACGGATCCTTATAACAACGGACAAGGCGCTGCAGTGGCACGATCTTTTAAAAGAAAACCAAAGACTACGGAAACTGGCGGAAGAATCCGAAAGCTCCCCGGATCTGATAACGAACTCGCCGCTGATGCTCAAGGTTATCGAACGAATCCGGCAGGTGGCGCCCACCATGGGAACCGTGCTTATCACCGGGGCCAGCGGAACCGGCAAGGAACTTGCGGCAAAAGCCATTCACCGGCACAGCCTCCGGCGGGAAGGGAAGCTGGTCACGCTCAACTGCGCCGCCATGCCGCCCGAAATCATGGAGAGCGAACTGTTCGGTCATGTCAAGGGCGCTTTTACCGGCGCCCACAAGGACACGAAAGGGGTGGTGGAGGAAGCCCACAAGGGAACCCTTTTCCTCGATGAAATCGGGGAGTTGAATCCCCGCCTCCAGACCCGGCTTCTCCGGCTGCTCCAGCACGGGGAATACAAGCCGGTCGGTAGTTCCATGACCAAAACAGCGGATCTCCGGTTTATTGCCGCCACCAACCGCAACCTGGCAGAGGCAATCCGGGAAAGGCGCTTCCGGGAGGATCTCTACTACCGGCTGAACGTGATCCGGATCGAATTGCCTGGCCTGAAGGAAAGAAGCGAAGACATCCCGCTTTTGAGCTATCACTTTCTGGCCAAATACAGCCGCATCAACAAAAAGGAGATACGCGCCCTATCCCCGGAGGCCATAGACGCCCTGAAGCACTATGATTACACGGGCAATGTGCGCGAGCTTGAAAATATCATCGAACGCGGCGTTATTTTCTGCCAGGGGGATGAACTGACCCTGCAGGACCTGTGCATCGAGAACGCCGGTGGCATCGGAGAGTACCTGCCCCGGAACACGGACGTTTTTTCCCTGCCGTTCAAGGAAGCCCGGGAAGCCGTGCTGAAACGTTTTTACCGGGCCTACATCGAATCCCAGCTTGAAAAAAGCGGCGGCAACGTGAGCCAGGCCGCCGAAGCGGCAGGCATCCAACGACAGTACCTCCACCGCCTGATCAAGGACCTTGGGGTGGGGCACGTGGAAGACCGGCTGGAATGATTGAAGTACCGCCCGATATACCCAAAACCGATGCACCCCCCGGGATGCGAGGTATAAAATGATCAATGTCTATCGCTCTGCCACCGCTACAGATAACGTTGACATAACCATCGAGACAGAATATATTTTATCAAATCAATCGCTATAGACCCCGAAGGCCCGCTCAAAATATCCGGGAACACCAGCGTTTGTCTACCCGGGCAATGAGCCGCCTGAAAAGGCCGGGATCAAGAATTCAGGTTACCCCCTTGTACAATATGCCCAAAAAACGCTTTCCCCGGTTTCCCCTGTTCATCCTTGCCGTTTTTCTCTTTTGCGGGCTTTTCGCCTGCGGAGAGCGGGAGGAGGCAGTCAAGGTTTCTCTGGAAAAACGTGAAGAGATCGCATTCAGCCCGCAGCTTCCGGCCCTGACCTACGCCTATCTGCCCCAGTATTCCCACACCGAATCATTTCAGCGCCACCACCGGCTTGTGGAATACCTCTCCGAAAAAACCGGGCTTTCCATACGCCAGGTCTTTCCGGATACCTTCGACGATCATATCAACATGTTCGCACAGGGAAAGATCGATATCTCCTATTCCAATCCCTTTGTTTATGTGAAGATTGCCGACCGGTTCGGCGCCCGGGCCATGACGCGGATCATCGAGGAGGACGGTCATGCCGAATTCCGGGGACAGATCATCACGCGGAAGGACAACCGGGATATCCGCAGCATTGAAGACTGCAGGGGTACCTCCTGGGTGGCGGTCGATCCGTCATCGGCAGGCGGATACCTGTTTCCCCTGGGACATTTTGTCGAACGCGGCCTTGCCTTAGATGATTTCCGGGAAGTGATCTTTGCCGGAGGCCGCCAGGAAAACGTGATTCTGGGCGTCTATGCAGGGCTTCATGAGATAGGGTCCATCCGGGAGGGATCCCTGCGTGTTGTCGAGGATAAAATCGACACTGAACAGATCCGGATCATCGATACCACCCGGTCCTATCCGGGATGGGTATATGCCTACAGCCCAAGGTTGCCCGAAGACGCTGTGGACCGGATCCGGGAGGCCATGCTGGCGCTTGACTACGAAAACGATCCCCGGCATCGCGAAATTCTGGAAGCAGCCCGTTTTATCGGCTTCATACCATCGGATGACAAGGATTTTGACCCGATCCGGGAACTCGGTAAAAAAGTGGGACTTGACCTTGACTGATTGGCTTTCAAAATTCTTCCGGGGTATGAAGCTGCGAACCAAGATCATCCTTGGCGTAACCGCCATGCTGGTATTTTCCGGAACAGGTATCGGCGCGACACTTTCCGGCATGTCTTCCGCAGCCCTTCTGGAAGAGGGAAGAAAACGCGGCATGGCGCTGGCATCGGGACTGGCTTTCCGGATGGCGGAGCCAATCCTGTCCATGGATTTTTTGCAGATGAAAAACCTGATCGATAACGTGCACAACCAATACGACGATGTGATCTATGTTTTTCTGACGGA
>PUOB01000383.1 GCA_003551985.1 Desulfobacteraceae bacterium
AATCGCACGGGAATCACCGGCATAGAAAGCATCATCACAAACGATGTTATAAACGAGTTTACCCGGAGCCGGGTCGTTGACGTTACCGGCAGGGACGACGCGGAAGCGTTTCTTACCGGTACGATACGCGCCGCCCGGACGCGGTCCCTGTCCCACCGTGCAGCCTATACCACCGCTGAAAGGGAGATCACCATCGTGGTGGACGTCTCGCTTACCACGCCCGACGGTGACGTGTTATGGTCTGAAACGGGGATTGATGCATCAGGGGATTATGCGGTTGCCGACGAAAAAGCCAGGACTGAACAAAACCAAAAATCCGCTGTGGCAGATCTCTCGGGAAGACTCGCCCAGCGGATTCTTTACCGTATGACGGATCGGTTTTAGAAACGGATTACCCTTCAGACCGGTTCACCGCGGCGGCAAGGCGGGATATTTTTCTTGCAGCGGCTCGCTTGTGGACAACGCCTTTCTTGGCGGCCTTATCAATCAGGGATTGGGCTGTTTGAAACGACGCTGTCAACTCTTCCCCGGTTTTGCCCTGGACATAAATCTTTTTTACGGCATTCTTGACCCGGGTTTTAACCGTCCG
The DNA here is from genome assembly GCA_003551985.1 of Desulfobacteraceae bacterium. Next base: position 590 of record PUOB01000383.1, read on the forward strand.
GTTGCGGAGCCGTTTTTTTTCACTCTGGGCAATACGCTTGATCGCGGACTTATGATTTGCCAATGGTCATACTCCTTCATTCTTTAAATATTGTCGAATATCTTATTACACCAACGGTTTTGGTTTTTTTTGCAAAAACATAACATTTTTATATAACGGATCACTTTTGCGTTGTCAATATGAAAGTACCCCATTAAATGAATGAAAACCGAAAAGTGACCCGCGCGGCAGGGGTAATCGGTGTCGCCACGCTTGCCAGCCGCATCCTTGGGCTTCTGCGGGATATGATCCTGGCATGGTTTTTCGGTGCGGGCAAGATCTCGGATGCGTTTTTCGTGGCCTTCCGGATACCCAACCTGCTGCGCCGGCTGTTTGCCGAGGGGACCCTTACCATGGCGTTTGTCCCTGTATTTGCTGAATACCTTGAAACGGACGGCCGCGAAGAGGCGTTTAAAATGGCACGGTCCGCCGTCCGGATGCTTTCGGCCGTTCTTGCGGTCGTCACAGTCGCTGGTGTTGCAGGCGCCCCCGTCCTGGTTTACGCCGTCGCACCGGGGTTTACCGGTGAGGCCTATGACTTGACCGTCCTGCTTACGCGCATCATGTTTCCCTATATCTTTTTCATTTGCCTGGTGGCCCTGGCCATGGGCATCCTCAATTCGCTGGGCCATTTTGCAGCGCCCGCATTCGCGCCCGTCCTGCTCAATATCGGAATCATCGGCGGCGCGCTGGTGTTGAGCCCGCTGATGCAGACGCCGGTCATGGGTCTGGCCGCAGGCGTTATTATTGGCGGCGTGCTGCAACTTCTGCTGCAATTTCCCTTTTTATCCGCAAAGGGTTTTTTTTTCTGGAAACATGCCCCCCTGTACCATCCGGGGATCAAAAAAATCGCCTTGCTCATGGGGCCGGCCGTATTCGGGGCCGCCGTCTACCAGATAAACATCCTCGTCGGGACGATGCTTGCATCGCTGCTCCCCGAGGGAAGCGTTTCATACCTTTACTATGCCGACCGGCTCGTCCAGTTTCCTTTGGGCATCTTTGCCATCTCTTTATCCGTGGCGATTCTGCCCAGTCTTTCCAGGCAGGCCGCGGCAAAGGACTTTACGTCTCTTGAGAACACCTTTTCGTTTGCCATGCGGCTGGTCTTTTTTATTACCATACCATCGACCATAGGCCTCATCGTGTTAAAGGAGCCGATTATCGCACTGCTTTTCGGCAGGGGCGAATTTGACCTGGCGAGCATTCACATGACCGCAAACGCACTGTTATACTACGCTGTAGGGCTTTGTGCGTTTTCCGCGGTAAGGATCGTCGTGTCCACGTTTTATGCCCTCCAGGACACCAAAACACCGGTCAAGATGGCCACCGTCTCCATTATCGCGAACATTCTTTTAGCAATCGGCCTGATGGGGCCCATGCAGCACGGCGGCCTGGCCCTGGCCACCTCCCTTGCGTCCATGATTAATTTCGTCCTGCTTACCCGCGTGCTGAAAAATCGAATCGGGGGGATTGCATGGAAAAATATGGTTGTGTCCGCAGGCAAATCCATGATAAGCTCAATACTAATGGGCATTATTCTTTATTCGGCACTACACCGGTTTCCGCCGGATTACCAGGGATCAGCTCTATCATTGATGATTTATGTCATTTCCGTCATCGTGGCCGGGACGCTCATCTACCTTGCCTTTTCCCTGGTGCTGCAGAAAAGCGAGTTGAAAGCGGCTGCCGATATGGTGAAAAAACCATGAACAATGGATCCATGAAAAAAAAACATACCGGGAATAAAAAGCAAACAGAGCAGAAAACGATTGCCGCTGCGTTCTGGGCGCTTGCTGTACTGCTTTGCTTATACATCGGCGTTATCCTTTTTGGTGAGAACGGTTTTCTGCACCTGCAGCAACTCCGGGATGAACACCAGCAGCTCAAGGATCACAATGCGTCCATAGAAGAAAACAACAACCAGCTCTATCTTACCGTAAACCGCCTCAAAAACGACCCGGCATACATAGAACATGTCATCCGGGAACAACTCCAGATGAATTCACCGGACGAGATCATTTTCAAGTTTGACAACGGCCGGGGCCCGAAATCCCAAGATCGCTGATTGCCTCTCACGGATTGCCTCTCACGGATTGCCCCTTTTCGCTGAAACATGCGGCTTGATATCAAGAATCGGGGTTCCGTCAACCATGTCGATATGAACCACATCGATGATGTTGCCACGGATACCGGTGACACTTAAAACCGAAAGGCCGACCGGGTTGGGGCGCTTCGGGGAGCATGTTGAAAAAACGCCCGTTTTCGTTCCCTTGTGCGGCGGGGTCTGCATAAGCAGGTCTTTTGTAAAGGACCCGCTTTCATGAAAATAAAAAATCACCGCGATTTGCTGGCCCGGGCGAATATGCTTCAGGCCGGCCATGTATTGCGGATCGATTTCAATTTGCCCCTTTTCGTCTGAAATGCTCCAATGCCTCGGAATTTCGGTTTCATCGGTATGGAAATAACCGATCGGGGTCATGGTGATCTCCATGGGGTCTCCTTTTACGTTTTTTTCGTTAGCTTCGCCACCGCTTCTATATGATAGGTGTGGGGGAACATGTCCACCGGCTGAATTTCATCAATTGAATACGCTTCTGAAAGCAGTGCAATATCCCGGGCCAGGGTAGCCGGATTACAAGACACGTAAACGATTCTCTCAGCCCCCAGCGCGCCCGCCTTTTGCACCACATCCTTGTGCATGCCCGCCCGGGGAGGATCTATGACAAGCACGTCGGGCCGGTGGTCAATGGATGATATGGCATCGCGGATATCCCCGGTGGTAAAGCGACAGTTCTCCACGCCGTTTCTCCTGCAGTTTTTTTCGGCATCCGCCACGGCGCTTTCAACAATTTCAAAACCATGGACCATCCCGGCTTGGGCGGAGAGCCATATGGCAATCGTGCCGGTGCCGCAGTAAAGGTCAACCACGGACTCGCTGCCGGAAAGCCCGGCATAACGGCTTACGGTCTCATATATGATTTCGGCCCCGCGGGTATTGGTCTGAAAAAAAGAATTGGCTGAAATTTCAAACTCAAACGGCCCAAGCCGCTCGTTCAAACCGCTTTTTCCGGCAATCGGTTTTTCAAAATCCCCCAGACTGATTGCCGCCTTTTTCCCCGAAACGTTATTGACCACCCCGACGATATTTTCATGGGCCTCCATCAGCAGCCCCGCCAGCGGTTTAACGGCCTCCGGCCGGTCATCCGCGGTGATCAGGTTCACCAGCCACTGGTCATGCGCGACGCTGTGGCGAAGCATCAGGAAACGCCAGAACCCTTCATGGCTTTTTATGCCGTAGGCGGGAAACCCCGATGCCTTCATATAGTCTTTAACGTCGTTCAATATCCGGTTTCCCTGGGAAGGGTGAAGCATGCACTGGTCGATATCGATGATTTTGTCGAATGTTCCGGGAACATGAAGCCCAAGCGCAAAGGTTTTTTCAATATCGGGGTCGCCCAGCTCCTCGGGCAGAAGCCAGCGCCGGTCCGAGCAGGAAAACTCCATCTTGTTCCTGTATCCGAAAAGGGCGGCGGAAGGGATGGTTTCATGCACATCCACGCCTGTCAAGGCGCCGATACGCGACACGGCGTCGATAACGTGCTGACGCTTGTACTGGATCTGCCTGTCATATTGCAAAAACTGCCATTTGCACCCGCCGCACATGCCGCTGTATTTGCACGGCGCCGCCACACGGTCGGATGACGCTTCGACAACCTCGATGGTCCGGGCTTCGGCATACGACTGCTTCTTCTTGATAATTCTCGCCAAAACACGGTCCCCGGGCACAGCCTTGTCGACAAACACCGTATATCCGTCAACCCTGGCAATCCCCCTGCCGCCGAATGCAATGCCCGTAATGTCGAGCAAAATCTCTTGTTTTTTTTTGATTGTCATATCATTATGCCCCAATATCCATTGCGCTGCAAGAGCTGATAGGGCAAAAGATTTTTCGCCCCTACGGGGAATCCCGTGCGAATTCGGGAGACTCGCGCGCCTTGATCTTGTCACGCCATGGCGTGATTCCTTTGCTATCACAAATTCGACTTTTTACGAGACTCTCCGGTTTGACTTATGCATATCAAAAAAATACCCTTTTATGTGGATAATTTTCGCTTAAACGGCACCCTTCATCTCCCGCGGAACCCGGGACACAAAACGGCCGCTCCCATTGTCATCGGCTCCCACGGCCTTTTAAGCGACGGGAATTCACCCAAGCAGCTCGCGCTTGCCGAAAAATTGAACCAGCGGGGCATTGCCTATTTTCGCTTCGACCACCGCGGCCGGGGGCAAAGTGAGGGTTGTTTCCCGATGGTCACGACATTTCAAGGCCGGCTGAACGATATGACCGCCGCCATTGAAACCGCTTTGGCAGACCCCGGCATCCGGAAACCCGCGGGCCTGTTCGGCAGCAGCATGGGCGGCGCCGTATGCTTAGGCATTGCCGAAGCGTTCGACATAAAAACCATTGTGACCCTGGCGGCACCGGTCCGCTTTTCCGGCATCCAGGTGCCGCCGGATATCATGGAAGACCCGTTGTTTCAAGACATGAAACCGTCGCAAATGGCGTTTGACATCTCCCGCAGGATCCGGAAAATAAAAAATCTCCTTGTATTTCATGGCGATGCGGACGAAGTGGTTTCCTTTTCCAATGCCGTTGAAATTTTTGAAAACGCCGCCTCCCCCAAAAGGCTTGTCCGGTTCGAAGGCGGAGACCATGCCATCAGCCGCCCGGATTATCAAAAACAGTTTATCAATGACGCGTTTGAATGGCTTGCCGC
>PUOB01000303.1 GCA_003551985.1 Desulfobacteraceae bacterium
GAATCCAGGGGGCTGCGAATCGCCTATGCCGTCATTCACCTGCTGGAATCCCTTGAGGAAGGCCAGGTGGATAACCGCTTATGCGCGCTTCGGGCCCTTCGCGATGAAGTCATGTGCAGCAGCGACCAGGAGCTGCAGATCAACACAGCCCGCGTCCTGATTGAAATCATGAAGGACCTTGTTCGTGCCGCGGGCAACTATGCCAGGCAGCTGGAACTGGCCCATGATTTCCGCCTGGTGGCCTCGGGCAAACCCCGCATTGTCCGTTCGTACCTGAGAAAATACCATCTGCTGGAAATGCCGGAGGAATGGAACCAGCTTGCCTTTGACGACCACGTTCATGACGCCAACACCAAGGGGCGGAAATCCGCCACCCACCTGATCATGGATGCCTGGATCAAGGGCATCAGGCGGCTGCGGGTGATATACTACAACTTCATCCGACCGGAAACCGCCGAGGAGCTGATGGAGGCGGCATTTATCATGGGGATCGACGTGCGTATCGGCATCGAGTTTCCGGTTTCCTTCCGCGGCGGATTCGCCCAGTTGATATGGGTGCCCCGGGGGTTTGCCGATGCGGATGATTTCATCCGGTTTTTGTCCGATGACGCAGTGGACGCATTGATGAACGACGGGGGCGAGGTCTCGGATTTTCAGCGCAATAGGGTCATTGAGGTGCTGGAAACGTTCAACCGTGAGCATCGCCCGGCCATTGCCGAAAAATTCGGTATCGATTTTCCTGAACTGGACGTCGCGAAGTTCCTGGCGTTTGTCGGTATCGGACAGGCTTCCCTGCTGCACCTGGCCAAATACATCCACCAGGCAATGCAGCCGGCCATGGCGTCAAAGGTCGCGCAATTGCGGCGTGATTACCAAGACGCCGCCGCGGATGAGAAGGCCCGAATTGAAAAACGGGTGGCGGCAATGGACCGGGTGGATATGCAATGGATCCATAATGCGTACCTGAAGCCGGTACGCCGGGATATTGCCCCGGGAGAGCTTCCGCCCCTGATGAAGCTCACGGCGCCCGAGTTGATCGACCGGCTCGACCGGCTCCGATCCGGCTGCAACATCACCTTGAACCTGACTCACATGAAGGTCGAGGACGTGCTGGAGCTTATATACGATTGCAAGGGTAATATCACGCGGCTCGAGATTTTCAATCTCAAGGACAATGCCGAGGGGATCGTCGACCATATTCCTGCCATCCACGAACTGCAGCAGTGCATTAACAGCGGCAACGTCATCAAGCTGAAACGGATTATAACGGAGATCACTGCGCGCCTGGACAACGATCCGGATCCTGCCGCAGCCCGGCGTGCCGGCAAGATGCGGGAGATCCTGGCGGATATTGAATCCTTAAACAACATGTACAAGATAAAATCGCTCAAAGCCCGTATTGGCAGCGATTCCACCGGCTACTCGCCGGGCCTCTACGGCATGGGGCTTGCGGTCATGGATTCACTGCCGTGGCGGTCGAGAAAAGCCGTCATGACGGATCGCGAAAGGCCCCACTTGCTTGTGCCCTTTCACGTGGAGACATCCCTCAGAACAACCGTCGCGTTGAACAGCGAAAAAAACGGTCCCTTGTCATTTTTGATCAAGGGGCTTCGCTGGATTCCGGGCCTCGGGCATTTGGGGCTTCCCTATCGGCAGGAATGGGTGGCCCGCGTGGATTCCATACGCATGGTCGAACCCGGCAACATCATAACGCTCGGGGGTATCCAGAAGGAGCCGTCAAACGGGTTTTTTCTAAACGAGCCGGCGGAAAAACCGCATGGAACAAGGTATTCATGGCGCTACTTGCAGAGCCGGTGGAAAAATCTCCTCAAGGTTCTGGCCGGGTTCATACCGGCCTTTTTGACGTTTTTATTGTCCTATGACTGGTGGGTGCTGATGTTTTTCGGTGCCTTTATCTGGTTCGGCATCACCGGCCTTAGAAATATTGTCCAGGCGGTTATCGCGGGAGGCGGCATCCGGCGTTCCTCGCTGCTCCGGTGGAATGATTTCATAAGCTGGGACCGGCTTGCCGACTCCCTGATGTTCACGGGGTTTTCCGTCCCCCTGCTCGATTACCTCGTCAAAACGGTGGTTTTGGACCGGGGCTTTGACGTTACCACCCAGACCGCGCCGATTATCCTGTATTCGGTCATGGCGCTTGTCAACGGCGTCTACCTGACCAGCCACAACCTGTTTCGGGGGCTTCCCAAAGAGGCGGCTTTCGCCAATTTTTTCAGAAGCGCGCTTTCCATACCCGTCGCATTCGGGCTCAACGCGCTTCTGGGATCATTGCTGGCTGTTGCCGGGGTGGCGGGCGCAGCCATGATATTGCAGAGCTGGGCGGCGGTTATTTCGAAGTTCTCCTCAGACCTGGTGGCCGGTTTCATCGAAGGCGCGGTGGACCGGTCCCGGAACATCAAAAACCGGATGACGGATTACAGGCACCGGCTCGAACAGTTCTTCGGGGTGTATGCCCGCATGGAGATGCAGTTCCCGGAAGACGATGTATATGACCTCCTTGACCGGCCGAAACAGTGGTTCGAATCCGCCGATGCCTCGTCACGGGACTTGATCCGGATTATGATCATCAATGCCCTGGATCTGCTTTATTTCTGGATGTATCAGCCCCGGGCGCGAACGGCCTTTCGCAACCTCCTGGCGGAAATGCCGCCGGAGGATCGCTGCGTCCTGATCCGGGCCCAGAAGATCCTGACCATGGAGCGTGAAATCAGCCAGATGTTCATCGACGGCATCGCCGGCCGCCATTTTTCAGCCCCGCTTGCATTTTATCTCGGGCAGTCAAGGGAATACATCGATGCCATCGACCGGTTGAATGAATCATTTGAAGACAGCATAACCTGCGGCCGGGGGCAGCGTTTCGGGGAAATAAGGCTTGACAGGGGGGGAGGGGGGTTGTAAGTTGAAAGTTGTAGGTTATAGGTTATAGGTTGTACGCGAATTTTGGTTAAACTTGGTGGATAAATGATACCGGTTGAAATGAGCTGCACATTTTTTTTCAGCTTTCGGCGCTTCTTTTTTTTCTTTAGGAGCGTCCATCCGGTGGTGTAGCGTTGATTAATCGCTGATTATATAACCCCGGGTGGACAGAAAATGTCCACCCGGGGTTTTTTATGTGTCAAAAAAGCCCCGGGCGGAAAAACCGTCCGGGGCTTTTTTTCAGGCGTTTGTAAATGATGACACACTCGTAAAAAGTCGGTTTTCAGATGGCGCCGTAAAAAGCGGGTTGCGTCTCCCTATATAGCAAGGGGTTGTTCGTAGGGGCGAATAATCATTCGCCCTTAGGCGGGCGAAAGATTTTTCGCCCCTACGGGCAGCCCCACGAAAACGGCAAACTAAACAAGGAGTAAAAACCATGCTGATCATTCTTGACAAGAACATCACCCCCCAGCAGAAAAATGCGATATTGAGCGTTTTGCGGGAAGGCAACGCCATGTACCGCGAAATAACCGATGCGGGGCAAAACATTATCGGCACGACCGGAACCGCGGGGCACGACCTGTCGTATTTTGAAAGATTGCCGGGCGTGGCGCGGGTCGTGCCAGTGGACACCGCGTTTAAGCTGGTCAGCCGGCAGCTGCACCCGGAAGACAGCCGGGTCAGGGTCGGCGACGTATCGGTCGGCGGCGAGAGGATCGTCGTCATTGCCGGTCCCTGCGCGGTCGAGAGCCGCGACCAGGTGATGGCGATCGCAAAGGAGGTCCGCCGGTACGGTGCGGTATTGTTCCGCGGGGGGGCGTTCAAGCCCCGGACGTCGCCCTACTCGTTCCAGGGGATGGGGGAAGCGGGCCTGAAGATACTGGCCGAAGTCAAGGCTGTTTACGGTATGCCGGTGGTTACGGAGATCACCACGCCGGCCCAGGCGGATCTGGTCATGAAATACGTGGACGTGGTCCAGGTCGGGGCCCGGAACATGCAGAATTTCGAGCTGCTCAAGTCGGTGGGCCGTCTTGGCAAGCCGGTGCTTTTAAAGCGGGGCCTTTCCGCAACCATAGAGGAATGGCTCATGTCGGCCGAGTATATCCTGGCGGAAGGCAATGAAAACGTGATTTTATGCGAGCGGGGAATCCGCACGTTCGAGCCGTATACCCGCAACACCCTTGATTTGTCCGCCATACCGGTGATCAAGAAGTTGACCCACCTGCCGGTTATCATCGACCCAAGCCACGCCACCGGCAGCCGCGAAAAAGTCAGCCCCATGGCTCGCGCAGCGGTTGCGGCGGGCGCCGACGGCCTGATGGTGGAAGTGCACAATGACCCGGACCAGGCCACCTCCGACGGCGCCCAGAGCCTTTACCCGGAACAGTTCGGGCAATTGATGCGGGATTTGTACGTGATTGCGCCGCTGGTGGACAAGCAGGTCGATTTCGGGTACCTGGACAAGGCCACCACCGTTGAAACCATGGTGCGGGCGGCTGGCGGAAAGGATCGGCGGGCGGCTTTTCTAGGGGACGTGGGCAGCTTCAGCCACAAGGCGTGCACCCAGTTTTTCGGCGACCAGGTCGAACCGCTGCCGACTGATTCATTCCGGGGGTTGTTTGAGGCCGTCAAGACCGGGGCCTGCGATTTCGGCGTGATTCCGCTTGAAAATTCACTGGCCGGAAGCGTTCATGAAAACTATGACCTGCTTTTGGAATACGATTTGCGCATCGTCGGAGAAATAACGCTTCGGATCCGGCACAACCTGATCGGTCACCCGGGCGCGCGCGTCGACGATATTCGCCGCATCTATTCGCATCCGCAGGTCTTCCAGCAGTGCCGGCAGTTTCTGGATCGCCATGGCGACTGGGATTTGGTTTCGGTCACCGACACCGCGATGGCGGTCCGGCAGATTAAAAACCGGCAGGACAAGGCCGAGGCCGCCATCGCGGGAAAGGATGCGGCGGAGCTCTTCGGAATGGCGGTCATGGAGGAAAGCATCGAGACCAACCCGCGCAATTTCACCCGTTTTGTCATTATCGGGCGCGAGAGCATGAAAAACGGCGCCCGGCAGAAATCATCGCTTATCTTTTCAACCGGGAACCAGCCCGGCGCCCTTTTCCGGGTGCTTCAGATTTTTGCGGACAACCACATCAACCTGGTCAAGCTGGAGTCCCGCCCGATTCATGGAAAGCCATGGGAATACATGTTTTACATAGACCTTGAAGCGGACGTGGAATCGCCGGATTTCGCCGATGTCCTGAAGCAGCTGGAGGGGAGCGTGGACTACATGAAAGTACTCGGCAGCTACTAGAACCCATCTCAAAATTGTCTTTTGGCCCAATATCTTTGTTGGCGTCTTATTTCAAATCCTCAAAATACTCGAGTATGTCTGCGGTTTGAAATAAGGCGCCGCCGCGATCTTGAACC
>PUOB01000301.1 GCA_003551985.1 Desulfobacteraceae bacterium
TCCATGGGGTCTTCCACGGAGACCATCGAGGAGGTGGTCAATCACCTCAACCGGAAAAACGAGCGCGTCGGATTGCTGAAGGTCCGCTTGTACCGGCCGTTTTCCATTGAACATTTTCTGGCGGCCCTGCCGGGGAGCGCGGAGCAGATAACGGTCCTGGACCGGACCAAGGAGCCCGGCGCCGTCGGCGACCCCCTCTACACGGATGTCTGCACCGCATTTGTCGAATACGGGGAAATGCCCGGCATCACGGCGGGACGATACGGCCTGGGGTCCAAGGAATTCACCCCCGGCATGGCCAAGGCGGTCTTCGACAACATGAAGGCCGTGGCGCCAAAGCACCATTTTACGGTGGGCATCAAGGACGATGTCACCTACACCTCGCTTTTGGTGGAAGAAGAGCTCGACACCACGCCCGAGGGGACCGTTCAGTGCAAGTTCTGGGGCTTCGGCTCGGACGGCACCGTCGGGGCGAACAAAAGCGCCATCAAGATTATCGGGGACCACACCGAATTGTACCCCCAGGCCTATTTTGCCTACGACGCCAAAAAATCCGGCGGGGTCACCGTGTCCCACCTGCGGTTTTCAGAACACCCGATCCAGTCCACCTACCGGGTGCACATGGCGGATTTCATCGCCTGCCACAAGGCCAATTACGTCTGGCTCTACGATGTGCTGGACGGCATCAAGGAAAACGGCACGTTTTTGCTGAACTCTCCGTGGTCGCTTGCGGACATGGAAGCCGAGCTGCCGGCGGACATGCGCAGGACCCTGGCGGAAAAGAACATCCGTTTCTATACCATTGACGCCGTCAAGATAGCCGGTGCGGTGGGGCTCGGGGGGCGGATCAACATGATCATGCAGACCGCGTTTTTCAAGCTCGCCAATGTGCTGCCGTTTGAAGAAGCGGTTGACTACCTGAAAAAAGACATCCACAAAACCTATGGCGGCAAGGGGGAGAAGGTTGTCCAGATGAATCTCGATGCCGTGGACCAGACCCTGGCGAACCTTGAAGAAATCAAGTATCCCGAATCCTGGAAGGATGCGGGACGGGAAGCCGTCAAACCGGATGAAGACGTTCCGGATTTCGTCAAAAATGTCATGGAGCCCATGAACCGTCAGAAAGGCGATGACCTGCCGGTCAGCGCGTTCGAACCCGACGGTATTTTTCCGGTCGGCACCAGCCGCTATGAAAAGCGGGGGGTTGCCATCAACGTGCCCGAGTGGATTCCGGAAAACTGCATCCAGTGCAACCAGTGCGCGTTTATATGTCCGCACGCGTCCATCCGCCCCGCCCTGGTAACCGACGATGAGCTGTCCGACGCCCCGGAGGCATTTGTCACCATCGACGGTGTGGGCAAGGAACTCAAGGAATACAAGTTCCGCCTCCAGGTCTATCCCCTGGACTGCCAGGGCTGCGGCAACTGCGCCGATATATGTCCGGCCAAGAAAACGGCCCTGGTCATGAAACCGCTTGAAACGCAGACCGGGGTCCAGGAAGAAAACCGGGAATTCTTTGAAATCCTGCCGAACCGCAGCGACCTGGTCAAAACGACCACCGTTAAGGGCAGCCAGTTCTGCACCCCGTTGATGGAGTTTTCAGGTGCGTGCGCGGGATGCGGAGAGACGCCCTACGTAAAGCTCCTGACGCAATTGTACGGCGACCGGATGACCATTGCCAACGCGACCGGCTGCTCCTCCATATGGGGCGCATCGGCGCCGTCCGTACCTTACTGCCAGGATGAAAACGGGTACGGCCCGACATGGGGGAATTCCCTCTTTGAAGACACCGCTGAATTCGGTTACGGCATGATGCTCGCCTATGTCCAGCGCCGGAAAAAGCTGGCTGACATGGTATCCGAAGCCCTGCAAACGGATATCGACGAAGAGTTGAAGGATGTTATGGAAAACTGGCTGGCCAACATGGATGATGCGGATCTTTCCAAAACCTACGGCCAGAGAATGGAGCTGCTGCTCGCATCGCGGGACCTGGATCCCCTTCTGGAAGAAATATATGACGGCGCCGACATGTTCGTTAAGAAATCCGTCTGGGCCTTCGGCGGCGATGGCTGGGCTTACGACATCGGCTACGGCGGGCTTGACCATGTCATCGCCTCGGGCGAAGACATCAACCTTCTGGTGATGGATACCGAGGTTTACTCCAATACCGGCGGCCAGTCGTCCAAGGCCACGCCGACCGGCGCGGTGGCCAAGTTCGCCGCATCCGGCAAAAAGGTCACCAAAAAGGACCTGGGGCGGATCGCCATGACATACGGCTACGTATACGTGGCATCGGTTTCCATGGGGGCCAGCAAACAGCAGTTGATGAAAGCGTTCATCGAAGCGGAAAAATATCCGGGCCCGTCGCTGATTATCTGCTATGCGCCCTGCATCAACCAGGGACTCCGCAGCGGCATGGGCAAGAGCCAGGAGGAGATGAAGAAAGCCGTGGATTCCGGGTACTGGCCGCTCTACCGCTTCAACCCGCTTCTTGAAAAAGAAGGGAAAAACCCGTTTATATTGGATTCCAAGGCACCGGACGGCACCCTCCAGGAATTTCTGGCCAATGAAAACCGGTTTGCCGTTCTGGAAAAGATCAGCCCGGAAGGATCAAAGAAACTGCGTGCGCAGATCGATGAAGAAATCAAGAAGCGATATCAAGCGCTTGCCTTGATGGCGGACCCGAAATCCATATGCGATGACGAGGCGACGGCCGAAAAGGACGCGGCGGATAAAACGAAAGACGACAAAAAGAAATAATTTGAACCCATGACCCCAATAAACGACCCGCCATTCGTATGCGAATGCTGCGGTACGTGCTGCCGGAATGGCCCGCCGGGCCTCCACGATACGGATGCGCCCCGGGTCATGGAAAGGGTTATCGAACCGGAAGCCCTTTTCACGATCCGGGCCGGCGAGCTGGTTCGGGATAATGTCAAGGGCGGGCTTGTCTATATCGATACGGAAATTATCAAGATACGCACCGCCCCGGGTTCAGCTGCATGCAGGTTTTTCAGGGAGGGGGACAATGCCTGCGGCATCTATGAGAATCGGCCCGCACAGTGCCGTGCGATGAAGTGCCGGGACACCGCGGCAATTGTCGATATGCATGCGAAAAATCGCCTGAACCGGGGGAATCTTTTCGGAGCGGTCGACTGGCTTTGGGATATCATCGAGACCCACGAGTCCAGATGCGGGTTCGGGGAAATTCGCAGCCGGGTCGAGCAGCGCAGGGCAGGGCGGCATGAAGCAAGCCGGCAGCTTGAAGAGATGGTTTCCTACGACCGCGCATTAAGGGATGTCGTTGTTGAAAAAGGGATCCTGAAAGAAGGTATGCTGCCCCTTGTTTTCGGGCTGCCCGTGGATGTCGTCCTTGAGCGGCGTTTCGGCATCAGAACGAAAAACAGCCATCAATAAAGCTCGGGGCGGCGGTTGGGAAAGAAATACCGCATCCGGTGACCCCGGATGCCTTCGAGCATTTCCCGGGAAAGGGTTTGAACGACCATGGCTTCCGTCTCGCCGCTGTGGCAGGCCATGATTTTCCCCTCAGGGGAGAGGATTAAGGCGGTCCCTGGAAAATAAAGGCCATGCCCGTTGTCCCCTACCGGGTTGACGGCAATGACGAAGATGCTGTTGTCATAGGCGCGTGCCGGAAGGTGGCGCATCCAGGAGTCTTTTTTTTCAGCGGCCGATTTGCCCGGAGATGCGTGCGGGATGAAAACCGCATCGGCGCCACGGGCGGTCATGTGGGTTGAGAGTTCCGGGAAGTGGGCGTCGTAGCAGAGCTGGATCCCGAATTTGAAGCCGTTGACTTCCAAAAGGGGGCCTATGGCATCGGCCGGTGAGAATATCTTTTTTTCCGGCGGGCCGAGATGGACTTTCCGGTAGCTTCCAAGAAGGCCGGTTGCATCACAGGCAAATTCCGTGGCATATATGCGGCCGTCGGCCCCTTTTTCAGCCAGTCCCGCAATAACGGCGATGTTGTTGTCGCCCGCCATCCGAATGACAGCGTTTACCTCGGGGCCGTCCATGGGCAGCGCCGCATCCGCCATTTCTTCACGGACATGGTAGCCGGTAATGCACAATTCCGGAAAGCAGACCATGTCAACATTCTCTTTGGCAGCTTTCCGGGTCCATGCCGCCATCGTCTCCAGATTCTCTTTTGTGCGGCCGGTTTTGCTCCGGCATATGGCAGCGGCAACCCGTATATCCGTTTTCATAAGGGCATTACCATACCTTCCCCAACCCCTCACAGCTTGAAATGTGCCCGGATCTTGTATACATCCGTCGCCGGGAGGTTGAGGATGTCAATATCCCCGGTTTGCTCGGATATTTCGGCCAGGTATGCCGTTATGGACTCCCTGGACGGCGCGATAAAGGTAAACCAGACATTGAAGGTGTTGGCCCGCAGGTAATTGTGCGTTACCCCGGGATAGGCATTGACGACTTCGGCAAAGTGGCCCACCTTTTCGGGCGGCACCTGTCCCGCGCACAGGGTGCTGACGTACCCCAGCTTTTCAGGGGAAAAATTCCCGCCGATACGCCTGATGATCCCATTTTCCTTGAGTTCGCGCACCCGTGAAATGACCTCGTCCTCGGAAAGCCCCAATTCCTCTGCGATATCCGCAAACGGCCTCCCCGTAATGGGAAAATCGGACTGGATACGGTTCAGGATGCGTTTGTCAACATCGTCGATTTCAGTCATAATCCTATTAAACAACCTATAGGTAATGAATGGTGACCCGTCGGGACCGGGGTCCGTCGAATTCGCAGAAAAAGATGCCCTGCCACGTACCAAGTACCGTATTCCCGTTTTCCACGGCAAACATGACGGAAGAGCCAACCAGGGAAGCCTTGATATGGGCGTCCGAATTGCCCTCAATATGTCGGTATCCGGCCTTATAAGGGGCTATCTGGCTCAGGATCTTCAGAATGTCGTCTTTGACAGCGGGATCCGCACTTTCATTGATGGTGATTCCGGATGTCGTATGCGGCACGTAGACCATGACGATCCCGTTTTTATACCCCGACGAACGGATTTTTTGCTCAATGTCCGGCGTAATATCGATAAGTTCGGTTCGGGTGTTGGTCTTGACCCGAATGGTTTCACTTTTCATCCACATACTCCGTGCAAATTAAAACGCCGTTTTTCAGAATCTGCCGGCGGAAATAGAAGAGCCCTGCGCTAACGGCAGGGCTCTTATTAAAAAAACCAAAACATGCCCGGGATGGATTCGAAATCTGTGTTTATACGCAACCGGTAGGTTTCGGAAGACCGGCCATTTTGCATGCGCCCTTGCCCGGGCCGGAGGGGAACAGTTCATAGATGTGCTTCAGTTTGAA
>PUOB01000124.1 GCA_003551985.1 Desulfobacteraceae bacterium
TCCTGGTCTATTTTTACACGGTCAATGACCTGATTGATTTCTACGAGATTGAAATATCCCCCTGGCTGGGAAAAAATGTCATGACATCATGTGCCATGAGCATGGAATCCATTATTTCATCTGCCCGCAAGCACAACGGGGTCATTGTGTTCCCCCATCCTTACTGCGCCATGTATACCGGCATTTGCAACCCTGTTTTTAACGAGAAGCGGCGGGCGTCGCTTCTCGCCATGTCGGACGGCGTGGAGGTGATCAACGGCGGCAACGTTCACCGCTGGAACCTCAACGCCACCGTTTTGGGCTTCAACATGAACACGGCCCTGACAGCCGGATCCGACGGGCACAATCTTTTCCAGATGGGCAGTGCCGTCACCTATGCCGCCTGCGGAAATGATCCCGCGGCTTTCCTGGACGCCATCCGCGAAAAAACGACCTGGACAATCGGCAAGGAAGTTGGTTTTCTGCGGAAGGTAACGGCCAATGGCCTGAAAATCCGGAGTAGTCTCAAAAATTCAACGGATTTGTTCGGCAAGAGCGTGCGCTATAGCGCCGCGCTCATCAACGCCGGATCACGAAAGGTATAAAACCCGGATTCGGGTTTCCCGTCACAGATAGGGTGAAAACAGCCATACCACCGCATCCCGCGTTTTGGCCAGTTTCGAGCGGTTTTGGATCATATCAAGGGTGATCGGTCTGGATTTTCTGACGGCATCGCTGATATGTGCGGAGAGTTTTTCCGAAAATTCCTTTTCATAGATTTCCACGTTCAACTCAAAATTCAGCAGCAGGCTCCTGGGGTCGATGTTGGCCGACCCGATCTGGGCATATATGCCGTCGATCACAAAGAGTTTGGAGTGTACGAACGGCGGCGGTTGGAAGAACACTTCCACGCCGTGTTGAAGCAGGTCGCCCAGCATGTTGTTTGAGGCCCACTGGATAAAGGGCAGGTTGTTGGTTTCGGGCAAAACGATTTCCACCTTGATGCCGCGCAGTGCGGTTGTCTGCATAACGGAAATCATTTCGGTGGACGGCAGGAAATAGGGGGTCATGATCTGCACCCGTTTTCTGGCCGTTGTAATCGCCCCGATGAGCATCTTGGACAATTGCTGGGCCTCGTTGGGGCCGTCGATAATCGTCCGGCAGACGGCTTCCCCGGCGACGGTCGGCGGCCGTTTGGTGGGGGCCACGGCTTGCCCCGTGCAGAAGGACCAGTCCTCTATAAAGGATTGTTCCAGTTGCCGGACCACCAGGCCGTTAAACAGGAAATGCATGTCAGAGACCTTTTCCCCGTACGGCGGCTTCTGGACCATGTGCCTGTCCCCGATATTCATCCCCCCGGTAAAGCCGGTTTCGCCGTCTGCAACCAGTATTTTTCTGTGGTTCCTGAGGTTTATATGAAACATCGGGGGGATCAGTCGCGGCGGCAGAAACCGCGCATGGCGGACGCCCGCCTTTTTTAACAGGACGCTGGCCCTGGGGTATGCATAGTATTCCCCGACGCCGTCCACAATGACCCGGACATCCACCCCCCGTTGGTGGGCGGCCGTCAGTGCGCGGATAAATTCGCGGCCGCTGTCATCGGTGTCGAAAATATAGCTGGATAGAAAAACCCGCTCCTTTGCATTATCTATGGCATTGATCATGGCGGGGTAGGCGGCTTCCCCGTTTTTCAGGGCTTCAATGCGGTTTCCGCCAACCAGCGGCAGCCGGCTGATATGATCTGAAATCCTGGCAATGGCGGTGAATGTTTCCGTATCTGCAAGGTCGGCGGAGCGGAAGGTCAAATCCCGGGTCACCGGGACGTCCGGGGGTCTGACCGGATATGGCGGCCGTCTGTCTTCAAGCTTGCGGGCGCGGTTTTGTATCCGGTTAATGCCGAAGAGGAAATAAAAAAAAGGCCCCACAAACGGAAACATGAGACATATTGCAACCCAGCCGAGGGCGGACTGGGGGGTTCGCTTGAAAAACAGGGCGTGCCCGGCGGTTGTCAGGGAAAGGGATACATTGAGCCCGAGTATTATCCATTCAATCAGGGTCATATCGGTTTGTCAGAGATTCGTATAAGTGTTCGCTTCAGGTTCCGGCTCAATAACGGATACGACCGGATCCCTCAGAAGCAGATCAATGCCCTGCCTCGCGGAATCGGCTGCAGCAGGGAATACGCCTCCCAAATTGCCGATATGGCGCAGGTTGTCAGCAGTTCGCATGATCAGCATCGCCAAATCCCCTTCCGCGCTGTCCCAGAAGCGCAGCACATCATCCCAATCCATGCCTTTCGCCCATTTGTAGAGGGTCAGCGCAGGCCTCATGTATAAAACAGGTGCCTCAAACCCCGCATCCTCCAGTTCACATGTAAACGGCAGGAGTCCCTCGGCGACCTTCACAAACGCTTCTGACAATGCTTCCGGCACGTCATGCGGATGAATGCTTGCATCGTCGGTTTCCCTTTCATTTACCAGGGATGCCATTGCGGCGGCAAGAAGCGCCGGATCGGCCTCGGGGAACAGGCTCCAGCGGAAGCCCTCGGCAACCATGAGGGGGTGGTCAATCCGGAGTTGGGATGCCCATATGCCGTCTTCCGTAAGGGTGTTGTCACTGGCAACGTATTCTTTTTTCTTTAAAAATTCAAGGTGCTGTAAAAAACTCCGCCACAAAAACGCGGTTTCCTGGTAGCGCCCTCCGGGCGTTTTCGTTTTTTTGTCGCTTTGCGTAACCTGGTAAGTGGCAAATGATTTTTCCAGGAGGTCCTTGATCTGTCCGGGGTCGTGGGACAGCAGCAGGTTGAGGGTCATGGAAAAATTGATCTTGATCTGGCTGATGATATCCGTCGCTTTGGCATGGACCAGCTCCGCCACATAGCTGATGTCCATGTACCGGCCCGGTATCGCCAGGGCAAAACCGATCTTGTCCATTCCCCGCCGTCCCGCCCGTCCGGTCATCTGATGAAATTCCGTGGGGGTGAGCGGCGAAAACTCCCGGCCGTTGAAACGGTCCGAGTTGAAAAAAACGATCGTGCGTGCCGGAAAATTCACACCCGCGGCGACTGTTGACGTGGCGAACACCGCATCGAGATATCCCTCGGTCATCAGGGTTTCGATGATGATTTTCCAGGCGGGGAGCTGCCCGCTGTGATGTGCGCCGAGCCCTTTTTTCTTAAGTATCGGCATTTGTTTATGGCCCGCGAGGTGCGGCACTTTTTCAATCAGTTCGGCAATGCGTTTTTCCCGGTTGAGCCGCCGGTTTTCGTCTTCGGACGGGGAATAGGCAGCCCCCGTTGTCAGCGCATTATCGCAATCCGCCCGTGATTTCAGGAAAAATATGGCGGGCAGGAGGTGGTACTTGTCCAGTATGCGGAGCAGATCGGGCACGGGCGGCACCTGCCCCCTGAACATGCGGCGCTGGTCCTTACCCCCTTTGAGGAATCCGGCCGCTTTCGGATGAAGCTGCTTCTTTTTTTCCTTCTGGTTTAAAAGCGGAAACAGCGTCCCCGATGGATGCAGAAAAAGGGGAAAGAGGGGTACCGGTCGGTTGTTTTCCTCTACGGTGATGCCTTTCCTGTTGCGGATCGACGCCAGCCAATCGGCTATCTGCCTGGCGTTCCCGATGGTTGCCGACAGCATCAGCAAAGGGATCCGCGACGGCAGGTAAATCATGGTTTCTTCCCACACGACCCCCCGGTCGAAGTCACCCAGGTAATGCGCTTCATCGAGCACGACCAGGTCGGTGGCAATATTTTCACCCCTGTGCATTGCATCGTAGAGCTGGTTTCTCAGAATTTCGGTGGTCCCGACCAGTATCGGGGCGTCGGTGTTTTCCTTGCGGTCCCCGGTCAGAATGCCCAGATTGGCGCTTCCGAATATTTCCGAGAATTCATTATACTTGGCATTTGTAAGGGCTTTCAGGGGGGAGGCATACCATGCACGGCCGCCGGCCTCGAAACTGTGACGGATGGCTTCGACGGCGATCCATGTCTTGCCGGCGCCGGTCGGCGCCGTTACCAGGCAGTCCGCCGTCTTTATGGCTTCTAAGGCGTCAAGCTGGAAGCGATCCGGTTTAAAGGGTCTTTTTTTCGGCACGCCGATGGAGGCGAAAACCTTTTTCAGACTTTTGTCCGAGCCGGGTTTGACGGGCGCCCGGCTTCGGGGCGCGTTGTTTTTTCGGGGAAAATGCCTGCGTGTTTTAGTCATATTAGCGTGGCCGCGATCTCTGACATGTCTGACTTGGTTCGGGAGTCGGCATCATACGGCGACCGGCCCTGCAAATCGGCCTCTATCAGCGCCTCGTCATACGGGAGAAAGCCCAGAAAACTGAATTCAGAAAGGTTTTCCGTTAAAAAGGCGACATCCTTGTCGCTTCGGATCTTGTTTCCCACCATGACGATTTTCTCAAGGCCGATTTCACCGGCCAGTTTTTTGATGTGCATCGCCGTATCGATGCTCCGGCGGCCCGGTTCCACAACGATGACCAGGCGATCCACGCTGCGGGCAGTCCCGCGGCCCAAGTGCTCGATTCCGGCTTCCATGTCCATTATAACCACTTCGTCCCGGGCCAGGACGATATGGGTTACCAATGCCTTGAGCATCGTCGACTCCGGACATATGCAGCCGGCCCCGCCCTTTTTTACGCCGCCCAGGCGCATCAGCTTGATGTTCTCAAACGTTGCGGAAAGCGCGTCGGGCAGGTCGTCCACTTTCGGGTTCATCTTGAAAAACCCCCCGATGGATCCGGGCTGCGCTTCGGTACGTTCGTACACCAGGTCTTTCATCTCCGATATGGGGACGACCTTGTCCGCATCGGGGATCCCGACCGCCGCCGCCAGATTTGCATCCGGGTCCGCATCGATTGCCAGGACCTTTTTGCCCTGGTCATTCAGGGTTCGTATGAGCATTGCCGAAAACGTGGTTTTCCCGACGCCGCCTTTTCCGCTGATCGCTATTTTCATGGATTGCTGTCCTTTGTTGTTTGATGAATCATAATCATGTTGACGGCTTCTTAAAAAGGCGTCATTTGTTTACAGATTAAATTTTATATATTATCATTAATCATTTTCAGGTACAAGTCCATAACAGTGTGTAACGGATTGTTGAAAAACAGGCAGGACAGCCGCCCGGAACAACGGTTCGGGCATTATGTTTTTAAGCCGGATATTCACCGGATATTCAATTGATGGCATCGTTAAAAAGTCCCATTTACCCCGTTGCGGCAATTTTTCATCCGCTCAGCAAAAAGGTTGTTACAATGATCCATGTTCGCTTCGGTGAAGCGGCAAAATGACCGGAACCCCGAGTGAAA
>PUOB01000246.1 GCA_003551985.1 Desulfobacteraceae bacterium
AAGAATCCGGGACATGCTTACCTTTCCTGGCAGATGGTTAGGAGCCAACGCTTCGTGCGGACTTCTACGAGATCACGGAGACGGCTTCAGGAATACTGGCGCCCCTCATCGACCGCTGGGGTTAAGGGATAAGGCGAACCCCGACGGTTTTGCTGTTGACTTCGCCGGACTGCCCTGACTTGCAGCTTGTTGATTGCATAGGGCGGGTGGTGGAGATGAGGGGGATCGAACCCCTGACCTCGGCGTTGCGAACGCCGCGCTCTCCCGGCTGAGCTACATCCCCACGTGGTGAAAGGCTGATTTAGTAACAACACAGTAACGAAAAGTCAAGGACAAATCAACCGGAACCCATCGTCCTTTCGTATGCCCCGCCGGGTCAGGACAAAATCATAGCGCACCGGATCGGTCGGGGATATGCGGGAAAACGCAGCGGTCACCTCGAGGGCGGTCTTCATGTTTGCCTGCCTGCGCCCGGTAAAACCCAATTCAAGGCATAGCCGGTGCATGTGGACATCCATGGGGACAATGAGCATGGATGGGCAGAGCGAATCCCATCCTCCCGGATCGACCGCATCGCTACGGACCATCCACCGCAAAAACAGGTTAAGGCGCTTGCAGGCGCTTCCTTTCTCCACCCGCGCGACCAGGTGGCCGGGATCGGATGCTGCGCCGTTTCGGATGGCCGTGGAAAAATCCGACAGTGCACGCAGGTATGTGGTATCGTTCCCGCCGCAGCCGGCTTCGAAGCGTGCCTGGAGGGATCCCCTGTCGCCAATGACCGCTTTCAGGCCCGAGAGCATACCGGCAAGATGCGCACCGGTGGCGAACCGATGAACAAATCCGCTGAAATCCGCCATGAAATCCAAGTACCCGGCCTTCTCCAGGTACGCCCGGGGACTCTCCCCCATCACCGCAAGCACGCGTTCCACACTTTTTACAATCTGCCGCACGTTGCCGTAAGCAAGGCCCGATGCGATAAAGCCGACGATCTCACGGTCCCCCGTATCCGGGTACCGGTACAGAAAAGACAAGGGATCGGGATCAACGTAGCAACGCCGGTTTTTGGATAGATAAAGGGCTTCGAGTTGATCAGCATACCGTTGGATCATTTGAGTTTGGCCCTGTAAAGCAGCAGGCTGTTGGTCACAACGGAGATGCTGCTCAAAGACATTGCCACGGCCGCCAGCATGGGGTTTAACTCCCGCAGCATTCCGGGCATGCCTTCAATCGGGTACAGGATACCGGCGGCTACAGGGATCAGCAGGGTGTTGTAGCAAAACGCCCAGAACAGGTTCTGCCATACCGTCTGCATGGTTTTTTTGCTGACATCCAGGGCCTTGACCACGGAAAGCAGGTTCCCGCCCGTCAAAACGACATCACCGGTTTCGATGGCCACGTCGGTGCCGCTGCCCACGGCAAACCCCACGTCCGCAATCGCAAGCGCCGGCGCATCATTGATGCCGTCGCCGACCATGCCGATCCTGCGATTGCCGGACTGCAGTTCTTTAATTTTTTCCGCCTTTTCTTCCGGCCGGACTTCCGCAAAAACCTCGTCAATACCGATCTCCGAGGCAATGGTGTCGGCCGTTCGCCGGTTGTCTCCCGTCAGCATGATCACATGGAGGCCGTATCGGTGCAAGGCGCTAACCATGTCCGCGGCTTCCGGCTTGATGGTGTCCGCCACAGCCACAAGCCCCAAAGGGACGTCCGCTTTTACCACCATGACGACGGTTTTACCGTGCTGCTGCAATTCATTGATATCTGCGCCGTAGGCTGAAACCTCAACGCCCTGGGCCGAAAACCAGGACGCCTGGCCCACCCGGACCCCATTCCCGTCGATTTCCGCAGCGACCCCTTCTCCCCCGGTTGACTTGAAGGCGTCGGCCTTGTAGAGGGCGAGATCCTCGCGGGCCGCCGCCCGCACCACTGCTCTGCCGACGGGATGCTCGGATCCGGCCTCCACGGATGCGGCAAGCCTGAGCAATTCCTCCCGGCTGGTCCCCCCAGGATCAAAACAGATGACATCGGTGACTTCCGGCTTGCCCATGGTCAGGGTTCCGGTCTTGTCAAACACGATGGCGTCAAGTTTTTGCGCGGCCTCCAACGCTTCCCCGCTTTTAAATAAAATCCCCTGTTCTGCAGCCTTTCCGGTACCCGCCATGACCGCCGTCGGTGTGGCAAGCCCTAAAGCGCAGGGGCAGGCGATAACCAGCACGGTGACCAGGCGGATCATCCCCGGCAGATAGTCGGCTGTAAAATACAGCCATATGAAAAACGTCAATATGGCAATCAATACGACGACGGGAACAAAAACCGCCGCCACCCGGTCAACCGCAGCCTGTATGGGCGGCTGGCTTCCCTGGGCTTCCCGCACCATTCTGACGATCTGGGCAAGCGCCGTGTCCTTTCCCACGCGTGTTGCCTCGAACAGAAGGGTACCGTCGCTGTTGATCGTGCCGCCGATGATCGTGTCGCCAGGCCTTCGTGTAACGGGGAGGGGTTCACCGGTGAGCATGGACTCGTCCACCGCGGACTGGCCCTCCAAAACCTTTCCGTCCACCGGAATTCTCTGACCGGGCCGAACGCGGATATGCCATCCCTTGAGGACCTCTGAGACGGGCACCTCTTTTTCGCTGTCGTCCTCAACGACCACCGCGGTGTCAGGGCTCAAATCAAGTAGCTTTCTCACCGCACCGCCGGTTTTGCGCTTGGTCCGCATTTCAAGCATCTTGCCGAACTTGATCAGCGTTATGATCATGGCGGCGGTTTCAAAATAGACGTGATCGCCCAGGTGCGGAAGCAGCAGAATGGCGACGGAATAAAAATAAGCGACCGAAGACCCCATTGCCACCAGGACGTCCATGTTGGCGCTTCTGTTGAGCAGGCTGCGGTACCCGCCGGTGTAGTAATCCATTCCGGTATAGAACTGCACCGGCGTGGCCAGCAGGAACAACACCCACGTCACGGCCGGCACATGGGCCCATTCCCCGAAAAAATGCATATCCCGACCCATGCTCAGGGCAAACAAAGGGATGGTGAATATCAAACCGACGATGAACTTCTTCGTCTGGTCCCGGACCTCTGCGCTTCGGGCCGCCATCTCGTGATCTTCGGCATCCGCGCCGGATTCGTCCGGAATAACTGCGCCATACCCGGCGTTATTAATGACGGCGGCGATCTCTTCGAGGTCGATCAACGATGGGATATAATCAACCGTTACAGACTCGGTCGCAAAATTGACGGAAGCGTCGAGTACGCCCTGGGCCTTCCGTGAAAGCGCCCGCTCCACACTCGCGGAACAGTTCGCGCATGTCATACCTGTAACCGCCAGTTCCACGCGGCGGGAAGCGACACCGTATCCCGCATGCCGTATCCGGGCGACAATGTCATGAAGGCCAATTTTTTCCGGGTCGTATTTGACGTAGGTCTGCTCGGCGCCGAAATTGACGTGGACCGACAAGACGCCGTCCAGCCGGCCGAGGCTTCGCTCGATGGCGCGGGCGCAGTTGCTGCAGGTCATTCCGGTCACCGCAAGCGTGATTTCCTTATCTGCCATTTATAGCCCCGCTGCTTCCGTTATTCCGCCGGATAGCCGATTTCGTTCAGTACCTGGCGCATTTTATCCATGGTGGCCGGATGGTCGAACTCGACCATTACCATTTTACTGTTTGCATCGCCTTCCACCGAGGCGACCCCCTCTATTTCAAGGAGTTCATTTTTAATGGTGTTGACGCAATGGCCGCACGATATATTGGGAATGGACAGGGTTTCTTTTTCCATGTCGGTTCTTCCTTTCTCCTTATAATTGATGCGCTTCCTTCGTCAGCGCATCCTATGATGGCTTGATATGAAGGCTTGCGCAATCCCGAAGAATACAGCGTAAAAGTCGCTATATTGGCTGGAAAGGGCGTCCGGGAATTACTATGTTAGAAGATCCGCCAGGGCCGTCTCCAGTTCGGGGTATGTGAAGGTAAACCCATGCTTGAGAAGCTTGGCAGGGGTTGCCCGCTGGCTGGCCAGAATCATCTCTCCCAGCTCGCCCATAGCAAGGGATAGGGCGAATTTGGGGACCCGGAAAACGGTGGGTCGGCCCAAAACCTTGCCGAGCGCCCTTGCAAACACCTCGTTTCTTATTGGGTTTGGTGAACAGCAGTTAACCGGTCCGGATATTCCGGCGTTTGAAAGGACAAAGGCATGGGCGGATATCAAATCCTCGATGTGTATCCAGGGCATGTACTGCCGGCCGGTACCGAGGGGGCCGCCCACAAACGCCTTGAAGGCGGGCAGCATCATTTTAAGGGCGCCGCCGTTTCTTCCCATGATGAGGCCAAAGCGCATGTTGGCCACGCGAACGCCTTTTTCCGCCGCCCGGTTTGCCTCCTTCTCCCAGTCGACGCAAACGCGTGCCAGGAAATCATCGCCGTTGTTTTTTTCTTCGCCGAGCAATTCGTCCCCCCGGTCACCGTAAAACCCGACGGCCGAAGTGCTCAGCAGGATTTGCGAACGGTTTCCAGAAAATGCAGCAACGACATTCGCGGTCGTGCGAATCCGGCTTTCGTAAATTTCGTTCTTGGTTTTTTCGGACCACCGGCCGAATATGTTTTTGCCTGCAAGGTTGATGACCGCATCAGCGCTGCCGACGGCCTCCTGCCAGCCACCCGGTTCGGTTGTATCCGCCTGAATCCAGGAAAATACGGACGGATCTTTGATTGCAGGCGGGTCATTGCGATCCACCCCGACAACCGTGTGGCCACTTCCGGAAAAAAATTCAGCCATCCGTCTGCCTACAAAACCGCCGGCCCCGGTAATAAGTATTTTCAAGACTGCCTCCTTGTTTTGGTGCCTGCCTTGCTATGTCACGACAAGTACCGATGCCGTCTTAACGCCATTTAATACTTTTTGCGAAACGCTGCCGAAAAAAAAGTCCGAGGCCCCCGATACGCCTCTTTTTCCGACTACCACCACATCGTGTCCGGAATCGGCCTCTTTAATAATATCCCGGGCAACGCCCTTTTCAAGCGGCTTTACTTTCGTTCGCACGCGGTCCTCTGCGAATCCCGCTGTCAGGAACTGTCGGCGGGCTTCTTTGACGGCATTTTCCAGCAGACCCTTTTTCTGATCCTCAACCGCGCAGAAAGCGGCGCGCTCTCTCTGGAATGTGGGCGTAAGGCTTGGGCTGTTGTAGTCGCATATGCTCTTGTAGTCCTGCAACACACTGAAAAGCGTAATCTCAGCATCCTTTTCCAGCAGCGAAACAGCGAAGGCAACCGCACGCAT
>PUOB01000244.1 GCA_003551985.1 Desulfobacteraceae bacterium
AGCCCTCTTCTCATCCTCATCGAATGAATAAGCACACTTTACCATTTTGTCATCTTTCCGGCCATCATTTTTTAAGCACTTACTTTGCCTGCCCGTCAGCCGGTCCGGCAGCCAGGACCATCGCTGATACAAAACAGCGTGGGTACAGTATGCCTGGGATTCGAAGGAAATGGATTTGGCAACAGCCACTATCTTGTTGACCGTAACAAAAAAAATTGTCATTGTAGTCGTCTAAAATAATCGCCATCAAGACTGGAACATGAATTTTATCTCCAAACTGCTTTCTCACTATCGGTATGTTCATGCTCAACTGCGGGGTCTGCCCGGAAAAAAAGTGCTGGTGCTCGAAGGCGGGGGCATGCGGGGGATTTTTCTGGTCGGCGTCCTTCAGGCGTTTATGGACCGCGGGTATTTTCCCTGGCACGTTATTATCGGCACTTCCGCAGGCGCTCTTACCGGGGCGGCTTACGCCGCCCAACAGATTTATCTTGCCCGGGATGCTTTTTTCTCGGACCTGCTCTCGGGCCGGTTTATTCGAATGTCCAACATCTTCCGGCGGGAAAAGCATGTCCTCAATCTGGACTGGATGGTGGACAATTTCACGGCGCAGGAAGATGGGTTGAACCTCAGGCGACTGCGCACGACTGCGTGTCCTTTAATCATTGTCACCACGCGCTTTTACCAGCACGCACCGCTGAGGCCGATGTATCTGGACAGCCGCTTCGATGATGTTCCCCTTGCACTTAAGGCCTCGGCCGCGATTCCTTTTTTGTACCGCAATTTTGTGCCCTATAAAAACGAAATGCTTATGGACGGCAGCGTATGCGATCCACTGCCTTACAAAAAAGCCCTGGAGAGGGGGTTTAACGAACGGGACATCCTGGTGGTGACCACCCGCCCCCGGGGCTACAGGAAAGAACGCGAGTCCTTCTGGGTCAAGAAGCTTTACGAAGCCTATTACAAGGATGATCAATACCAGTATCTGCTTGCCGCCCTCAAAGACCATTACGGCAATTACAACCGCCTGCTCGACGAACTGGAGGAAGACCACCCGGATATCGACGTGATCTATCCCCCGGGCGACTTCAAGGTCAACCGGCTGAGTCGCAGTGAAGACAAAATCATGGAAGGATTTATTCAGGGCGTCGTTGCCGCCCGAAACTACCTTTACCCCCTCCGGGACCCGTCGCCGCCGGAATAAGCGAGGACGATGAATGAAGCGGACGCAGACACGAAATGACGCATAGCGCGCAATCGGGTTAATTGGCCTTTTCTGGATAGCCGCTATTTACGATATCATCCGTTTGCGCAGGTGAATCCACGCTTTCATCGCCTCAGGCGTCATCACCTCTTCGTTGCCGTAATCTTCTTCCCCCGCCCCCGCCAATTCCGGCGGCAAGTGGTCGATGATCAATTCCAAATCCCGGTGATCCTGAATTTCCTCATCGATGACCTGCGCCATTTTCCGGCTTGCAGGCGTATTGAGCAAGTTGTATTTGCGCAAGGATTTCAGTAAACCCAATAGCAGCATCTCCCAGGTCGTCATGGGCTGCTGCTTGGCAGTGGCCGATTCAGCCGCAGAATCAATAAAAGCAAACGGCGTTTGCGCAAACGGTTCGCCACGAGAAATAAAGGCTGAAATCCAATCGGTATCAAAAGAAAAATCAAACACCGTCGGATCCGCAATGACCGCCTCAAGCAACCGGCTTTCATACAGCTTGAAGGCTGCCTGTGTATCCAGAATACCCCGGGAAAAGATAGCCTGGCCGACCATGCGCTGGATGTGCCGCAGATTTTTTATACCAATCCCCCATCGCGCCCCGTCTTTTACCAGGACCGAGTCCGGGTGCTTGCGGTTGCCCAGCACAACCCTGACGCCATTTCTTATAAACGGCCGCAGCAACAGCCCTATCTGCCCCAGATGTACCGAATTGTCAGCATCGGTATAGATGACCGCTTCCGCGCCATCGGCAATGGCCTGGCTGCAGCCCAGAATAATGGATCCGGCCTTACGGGAATCATCGACCGAGACAAGACGGCGCAATGGACCGCTTGGGGCCGGCAAATGTTCGGCCAGAAACAGGACGTTTATTTTATGACCTGCCTCGTGCTCACCGGCAATTTCCCGGCATATTTCTCCACTGTTATAAGGACAGCCGTCATCAACGGGGTAAAGCCTCCAATCAATACCGGTTCCCCTGCTAACCCATTCCAGTTGTTGGATTTTGGTTCGGAGGAAATCTTCGCCATAAGGGTTGGAAACACTTTTGGGCCGCAGGCGGTTTTGCTCGCCCCACATGGCAAATACGACACCTATTTTTAAAGGGCGCAGATTATTCAGCAGGAACAAGCGGGATTCCAGCAGCTTAGCCGCTATTTTGAACTCCAGCGGGACTTCCGGCTGTCGTGATCTGGCCTGAATTTCATCGATAGCAATGTTTTCATCGGTCATCAGCGCATCGGCAAGATCGCGCACGCTCACCTGATGGGCCGGCTCGTTTAAGTCAAAAGTCTCTTTGGCATTGGACAGCAGTGATTCGAGATGGCTAATGGGCTTTCCTCCTGTATTGTACATTGCTTCGTTACTGTAATGCATATAACGCCGGAAAAAAAAGCATAATAAAATCTTTTTGGACCAGTGTCCATGCAGAGATGAAAAAAAATGCTGCGCCTTGTATATGGAACGTTTGGATCCATTGTAATCAATGGGCTATTTGCCGGTTATGCTCGCACAAATTGCCTTTTTTTAGCGAAACGTTCCGATTGCTGCCGACAAACAAGATCCTGAAATTTTTTACGTCGATAAAAGCAATCAGTTGACTGAACAGGCTGGCATGCTTTATCATAAGGCATCCTGCCTGTTTCCGGGTGAGTCTTTTTGGTTATATTGACTGAACAATGTCCACAAGGAGTGTTTTTTCCGACGGCCCCAAAAACCCGGCCAATGCCGTTCATCTACCACGTTCGATAAGGAGCAGATGGCGAAGTTAAAAGTTCCATACACAAGGCGCAGTAGATGGGACTTTTTACGACGCGATCAACATTGATAGTCTCTTAAAAAGTCGTGGTCAGACGACTTTGTAAAAATAATAAGGACGGGCAAAACCGTGAAGACAAAAAAACGCATTGTTTCAATAGGATTGACCTGGATTCTTTTTTCGTTGATCGCCTGCGCAAAACCGGTTGAAATTATGGAGCTCCCGCCTGTAGAGCCGGAAAGGATTTCCGGGAGAAACTACGAAATAAACCAATTGCAGCTTGCTTATGCCGGCGATGCAATAATAAAGGCAGAAGACTATTGGGTGCGCCACGACACGAACAGTAAAATCAGATGCTTAAATGATTTCACAATTCAACACCCCTTTGGGAGCCACTCGGGCGCCAGGGGCAGTACATATGAAATCAGCGGGACCATTATGGATGAGGACAAAAAATTATACCTGGTTAAATTCCCCAATATTGACAACTTGAATTTCGGCATCACTGAAACGGCGCAATGGGCCAATTTCGTGGTTGACGACGCTAATGAGCGACGGGGATCGATAATGAGCTTAACCCCGGAGGATACAACATTTGAATTTGTTGACCAGACCCGGATTGACGAATCCCGGCGCTTTGTCAATTTTGAAATCATTTTTAACGGCACGACAAGAGACGCAGTAAAGCTGCTTTACCTGGAATATACACCTGAAGACACGGCACGCCCCGCATTTCACAGGACGCTGACCTACCCGATAGATGCGGATATTATCAGGTTCAGACAGATCAGGATCAAGATACATGAGGCCACGCGTGAAAGCATCTCCTATACCGTCCTTGAAGACGGTTTAAGCGGCTGAACGCCTGCGAGACAATGCCGCGAGGCGAACCGCCATTGACGGAAAACAACCGAATTACGAGCCGCGATGAAAACCATAGAGTATAAAAAGCCTTGCCCTTTCTTTTTCGTCTTCGTTCTTTTACTTATGATGGCCGGCATCAGCGGCTGCGCGGGCGTCCACGGTCCCGCCGGCACCGGCCCCATAGACAAAACAACCCTGGACGCGGTCAGCAAATATGCACCGGGCTACCGTGCACAGGGCAACGAACCGTTCTGGAAGCTCGAAATGGAATATGCCACGATGACTTTCACGCCGCTTGACGGACGCATGATCACTGCGACCATTGGCCATGCGGAAGAAGTGTCCGGCGGGTACCGCTATGTAGCAACGTCGGGCGATGATGTCCTGGAGGCAAAGATCGTGGATCAGGTCTGTACCGATGACATGACCGGCATGCCCTATCCCGAAACGGTCACGCTGGCGGTCAACGACAAAACGTTTCAGGGATGCGGCGGAAACCCGGAGGACCTGATCCTGAGCGTACAGTGGGAGGTGCTGTCCGTTAACGGCAAGGGCGTTATCGACAACACGCATATCACGATGACCTTCAGGGAAAATAAACGGATTTCGGGCTATGCCTCGTGCAACGCTTACGGGGCGGAATATATCCTCACCGGGGAGTACCTGTCCATTTCAGAACCGGCATCAACACGCATGGCATGCCAGCCCGAGATTATGGCGCAGGAAAACGGGTTTTTCAACGCCCTCAAAAACGTGATCGGGTTCAAGGTCACTTCAGACGACCGGCTTATTCTGCGTACGAGGGACGGCGGCACCATCACGGCGACAACAGGTGTGCAATAACATTCAAGTCCCCACAGCGCGCAGCTGATAGGTCCCTTTCATGACGGCCACCACCTCACCCGTTGCATCGACGATGTCCCCCTCAAGGCGATAATCGGCTTTTCCCTTTTCAGCCGCTTCCTGTTCGATCCGCGCGATCTCCGCCTCGTCCAATTGCACCTCGATGCGCACGTCCGTTGTTGCCGGGCGGCGAAACCGGATATACATATCTTTTATGATCGGATAGTATTGGGTGACATCAAACGAGGTAAGAAACATTGCCCCGCCGGTGACCTCCCCCACTGAAAAAAGCGCGCCCGCGTACATAATTCCGATATGGTTTGTGTTTTCGCTTATTGGCAGGACCGTTACCACCCTGCCCCGCTCCATGACCGGCGCACTCAGCCCGGCCCGCTGCAAAAAGGGCACGGATGTTTCAACCAGGCTGCGGGCCTCTTCGCTTGTCAATGTCATCCCATTTTCTCCGTTTCATCAGCGCCGGATGCCCTCTACCCTTGGTGAACGCGTAAAAAGTCACTTTTGGCCGGCATCTTTGTGTTGCTCAGGCGCAATAAGCACTTCGGGGTTCAAAATCCA
>PUOB01000433.1 GCA_003551985.1 Desulfobacteraceae bacterium
GCCATCCTGGAAGTCCTGGTTGCGGGATAGCGGTCATGCGTTTTAAAGCGGACATTTTTATAAGGAGTATCTTTTGACTAACGACGTTAAAAAAGTGGTGCTGGCATATTCAGGGGGATTGGATACCTCTGTTATTCTCAAGTGGCTGATTGAAACCTATCAATGCGAGGTGATCGCTTTTTCAGCGGATATCGGCCTGGCGGAGGAACTGGATAATGTGGAGGAAAAGGCCCTAAAAACCGGGGCGAGCAAAGTCTATATCGACGACTTGAAGGAGGACTTTGTTTCAAACTATGTTTTTCCCGCGTTTCGCGCCAATGCCATCTACGAGGGACAATACCTCCTGGGGACGTCCCTTGCGCGGCCCCTCATCGCCAGGCGCCAGATGGAAATCGCGGCGGAGCAGGGGGCGGATGCCGTCAGCCACGGGGCGACGGGGAAGGGAAACGACCAGGTGCGCTTCGAGCTGTCTTATTATGCCATCGACCCGCATATCAAGGTTATCTCTCCGTGGCGGCAATGGGATCTCAATTCCAGGAGCGCGCTTATGGCCTTTGCCCGAGATCATGGGATACCGGTTGTATCCACGAAGGAAAAGCCTTACAGCACGGATCGTAACCTTCTTCATATAAGCTACGAAGGGGGTATTTTGGAGGATCCATGGAATCCCCCCCCGGAAGACATGTTTACCCTGTCCGTATCGCCCCGGAACGCGCCGGATGAACCGGAGATCATCGATATTGATTTTGCTTCGGGCGACCCCGTGGCCGTAAACGGCCAAGCACTGAGCCCTGCCGCTCTTTTGGCGGAACTCAACCGCCTCGGCGGCAGGCACGGGATAGGGCGCTGCGATATCGTGGAAAACCGTTTCGTCGGCATGAAGTCCAGGGGCGTTTATGAAACGCCCGGCGGTACGATCCTCCGGATCGCGCATATCAATATGGAATCGATAACCATGGATCGGGAAGTCATGCACATTCGTGATTCATTGATGCCCCGATACGCCGAGATGATATACAACGGCTTCTGGTTTTCCCCCGAACGGGAACTCATGCAGACGATGATCGACCAGACCCAGAAGAATGTCAGCGGTAGGGTCCGCCTTGAGCTTTACAAGGGAAACTGCCGGGTTGTCGGTCGGCGCTCGGAACATTCTCTCTACAGCGAGGAATTCGCTACATTCGAGGACGACGCGGTTTTTCACCAGAAGGACGCAGAGGGCTTTATCCGCCTGAACGCCCTGAGACTCCGCATACGCAAGCTTATGGAGCAAGTGGGAAAGTAAGCGGAAAAAGGCATCGGGGCGGTTGAGACGAAACCCATACACGCGGAATGATAAAATGAGCCAGAAACCATGGGACGGGCGGTTTTCCGAGACAACGGACATTGCAGTGGAAGCCTTCACCGCCTCGATCGATTTTGACCGGCACCTGTATCAATACGACATCGACGGCAGCATCGCCCATTGCCGAACTCTTGCGCATGCCGGAATTTTAACCGACGAGGAGGCCGGCGAGCTGATACGGGGCCTCGAGGCGGTCCGCGACGAGATCGAAAAGGGCGCTTTTGAATACACGGACAGCCTTGAAGATATCCACATGCATATCGAACACCGGCTTTCCGCCCATGTCGGGGACCTTGCCAGAAAGCTGCACACCGCAAGGAGCCGCAACGACCAGATTGCCCTGGATACGCGGCTTTATGTGAAAGACCAGGGACAGCGGATTGTCGGCCAGCTCAATGATCTCTGCCGGGTGCTGGCCGACCTGGCCGAAAGCCACATCGACGTGGTCATGCCCGGGTATACCCATCTGCAGCGGGCCCAGCCGGTGTTGTTCGCCCACCATCTGATGGCCTATTTCGAGATGTTTTTAAGGGACAGGGAGCGCTTTGCGGACTGCCTCGGGCGGACCGACGTGATGCCCCTGGGCAGTGCGGCCCTTGCCGGGACGACCTATTCCCTTGACCGCTCCTACACGGCCCGCTTGCTCGGGTTTTCCAGGGTTTCGGAAAACAGCATGGATGCGGTGTCCGACAGGGATTTTATCATGGAAGCGCTTTCCTGCGCCAGCATCTGTATGGTCCACCTCTCGCGCTTTTCAGAGGAGCTGGTTGTCTGGTCGTCCGCTGAATTTTCCTTTGTCGACCTGCCGGATGCGTTCTGTACCGGATCGAGCATCATGCCCCAGAAGAAAACCCCGGATATTCCCGAGTTGGTACGCGGCAAGGCGGGCCGGGTATTCGGCGATCTGACCGCCATATTGACGCTTATGAAATCGCTTCCCCTGGCGTATAACCGGGACATGCAGGAAGACAAAAAACCCCTGATGGATACGGTCGATACCCTGCAGGCATGTCTCGACATATACACCCGGATGCTGCCGAAAATACGGATCAACCGGGAAATAACGGAAAAGGCGGCCGAAAGGGGATACCTGAACGCCACGGACATGGCCGACTACCTGGTTGAAAAGGGGATGCCCTTTCGCGAGGCGCACGCATGCGTGGGCAAAGCGGTCGCCTATGCGCTGGGAGAGAAAAAAGAACTCCACGAAATGGACCTTGAAGAATTGAGGTTTTTTTCAACCCTGATTGAAGATGATATTTACCCGGCATTGTCTGTCAAGCAGATGATCGATCGCCGGAAAACATACGGCGGCACCGCCGCGCAAAATGTCCGGGAAGCGATTGCGCGTGCCCGGGATAAGCTTTCATAACGCAGATCTTGAACTTTTTTCAAAGCCGTCTAAAACCGACTTTTTACGAGACTATCAAAATTGACGACTTCGTAATGGTAGGGGCGAATTATCATTCGCCCGCCATAAGGGCGAAAGATTTTTCGCCCCTACAAACGATACCCGGCACCGTTTGTAAATTCGGGGGTAAACGTGACGATTTTTTACGAAGCCGTCAAAATTGTTATCAGGAGAAGCGAAAGGCTCCATGAAAAGCGCTATCAATCTCCCTGAAAAATCCTTTTGGATCCGCGCCGGCCTTTTTGTTTTGGTTTTTCTGTTGTTGTTTGCGGCGGGATGCGGCAGAAAAACCCCGCCCGTACCCCCGGATCCTCCCCGGCTGCCGGAGATCGTGGACGCACGGATTGAAAATCAACACGGGCATGTAGCGCTGTCATGGATGATTGCTGAAGAAAGCGGGGCGGGCCGCGGGCATGTCGCCGGATTTTATGTGTACCGGGCGGATGTCAGCCCGATGCTCGCGGATTGCGGCAGTTGCCCGCGCAATTACCGCCAGGTGGCCAGCGTTCCTTTTCGGGACGGCCGCGACAATCCTGAACGATGGTACCTGAAAGATTATCCGCCGCCGCAGACCGCCAGTTTCTATAAAATACGAAGCTTCCGGGCCTCGGGCGCGGCCGGTCCGGAATCCGAAGCCATCGGCGTTGTTGTTGAATAGGACATGACCAATACGGCATATATATCGGTGGGGTCCAACATCGGCGACCGCATGGGGCACTGCAAAAGGGCCGTCGAATGGATGGACGGCAGGCAAGGCATCCGGGTGGCCGCCCATTCCCGTTATTATTTCACGGAACCCGTGGGGTTTCTGGACCAGCCATGGTTTGTCAACGCGGTTTTCGCCGTCGAAACCCGCCTGGCCCCGTTTGCCCTGCTGGAGATCATGCAGCTTGCGCAGCGCCGCCACGGCAGAAAAAAAAGTGCGCTGCGCTTTGGTCCGAGAGTTTTAGACCTTGATATCCTTTTTTATAATGATATGATCATGGACGATCCCGGGCTTGTGATTCCGCATCCCCGGCTTGTCGAGCGACGGTTTGTGCTTGAGCCGTTATGTGATATTGCCCCGGCGCTGATTCATCCGGGCCTTGGGGTTTCGGCATGCGAACTGCTGGCCGGTCTGCCCCGGAACGGACCGGGCTGTGTGCCGGTGGGATGGACTCAATAAACCGCAACCATACATCTCAGGAGAACCGGATATGAAGTTTTTTATTGATACGGCGGACGTGGATGAGATCCGGGATGCCCATGCAATGGGTATGGTGGACGGGGTCACGACAAACCCGACGTTGATTGCAAAATCCGGGCGGGATTTCCGGGAAGTCGTCACCGAAATCTGCGATATCGTAGACGGCCCCGTAAGCGCGGAAGCCGTAAGCCTGGACGCGCCCGGCATGATCGCTGAAGCCCGTGATCTTGCAAAGATCCATAACAACATCGTGGTCAAAATTCCCATGACGGTGGACGGGCTGAAAGCGGTGGGCGTCCTTTCGGCGGAAGGGATTGCCACCAATGTCACGCTGGTGTTTTCTTCTCTCCAGGCACTGATGGCCGCCAAAGCGGGCGCCGCTTATGTAAGTCCGTTTGTGGGCCGGCTGGATGACCTGTCTTCTGACGGCATGGAGGTTGTCGAACAGATCGTGACCATCTATGACAACTACGGATTTCAGACGGAAATCATCGTTGCCAGTGTCCGTAATCCGATACACGTGCTCGAATCTGCGCTGTTGGGAGCCGATATCGCCACAATCCCTTACGACGTGATCAAAAAGCTGGCGTCCCACCCGCTCACGGACAAGGGGATCGCGTCTTTCCTGGCGGACTGGGATAAACGCAGGAAGTAACCCATGGACTGAAAGGACGGGGCAATGACGGAGGCGCCGCGGATTAAAGGAAAAATAAACCAGGTATTGCTGCACCCGAACAACCTTACCATGTTCCGGGTTTTAGCCGTGCCCCTGCTGATCGTGCTGCTTCTGTTTGACAACCGTCCGGTCGGCCTGCTGGCGGCAATCGTGTTTTCCGTTGCGGCTATAACGGATTATTTGGACGGCTATATTGCCCGCAGATACGGACTCACCTCCAATCTTGGCAAAATCCTGGACCCCCTGGCGGATAAATTGCTCATTTCAACGGCCTTTATCATGATGATTGACCTGGGGCGCATACCGGCGTGGATCGTTTGCATTATTATCGGGCGGGAGCTTGCCATTACCGGTTTTCGAAACATCATAAGCGGCCACGGGGAGGATGCAGCGGCATCCATGCTGGGGAAATACAAGACCGTTTTCCAGATAGCGGCGGTCATCCCCCTGTTGATCCATTACCCGTATTTCGGCATCGATTTTAATACCGTGGGCAGCCTGCTGCTATGGGTTGCCCTTGTCTTTACCCTTTGGTCCGGGGTGGATTACATCGTCCGGTTCCGCAAGTATATCGATTATTAAAAAAGCCGCGCCAATTGCAGCGGGCGAAAGATCTTTCGCGCGCAA
>PUOB01000439.1 GCA_003551985.1 Desulfobacteraceae bacterium
CGGCGATTGCGCCGACAACGACAATCAATGCGGCGAACGAAGCCATGGGGCCATATAATATAAGGGCCGCAAGCACCGGAACGGCAACAATGCTTGTCAGCCAGCGTTTCAAGTGCATTATATGTTTTCCGTGGGACTCATTAATCAATCCTCTAACCGGCCGAACCGACGTTCCCGGCTTCTGAACTCGGAGAGCATCTCCATGAATTCCTCCCGGCTGAAATCCGGCCACAGCGTCGGCGTGATGAATATTTCCGAATAGGCGATCTGCCAAAGGAGAAAGTTGCTGATGCGGTGTTCGCCGCCGGTTCGAACAAGGATTTCCGGATCGGGCATATTGGCGGTATAAAGGTGGCTTTCAAAAAACGCCGGCGTGATCGACTGGATGTCCGCCTCCCCGTTTTTCACCTTCAAGGCGATTGCGGCGCAGGCCATCGCGATTTCGGAGCGCCCGCCGTAACTCAGCGCAATATTGAGCTGCATTCCGTCATTCGCGGCGGTCTCGGCCATGACCTTGTCCACCCGGGCGACAACGTCGTCGGGCAGGCGCTCTTTTTCCCCAATGATGTTCAAACGGATGTTGTTGTCGGTCATCTCTTTTCTTTCCGATGACAAGAAGCGCTTCAACAACTCCATAAGGGCTTTTATCTCGCCTTTGGGGCGCTGCCAGTTTTCCGTGGAAAAGGCATAAAGGGTCAGATACCCCACCCCGATCTCCCTGCATGTCCGGACAATCATTCGAACCGCTTCGGCGCCTTTCTCGTGCCCCTTGACCCGGTTCATCAACCGCTTTTTGGCCCACCGGCCGTTTCCGTCCATGATAACGGCCACATGCTGCGGGGGGTGGTCTGCTTCGGGCGTATCGGAAACCTCAGACTTCAAGGGTCTCCTTTTCCTTCTCCTTGAAAATTTCGTCTATTTGCTTGATATGGTCGTCCGTAAGCTCCTGCATGTCATCAAGCGCTTTTTTGACGTCGTCCTCGGAGGCATCCCCATCCTTTTTCATGGCCTTCAACGATTCATTGGCCTCCCGGCGGATATTGCGGACGGCCACGCGGTAATCCTCGCAGATCTTGTTGATCTGCTTGACGATTTCCTTGCGCCGGTCCTCCGTGAGGGGCGGAATGGCAATGCGGACGATCTTGCCGTCGCTGGTGGGCGTCAATCCCAGATTGGATTTCAAGATTGCCTTTTCAATCTCCTTGATCGCCGTAATATCCCAGGGCTGTATGGTTATCAAACGGCTTTCCGGGACCGAAAGGGATGCAAGCTGGTTCAGCGGCGTCGGTGTGCCGTAGTAATTCACCCGCACACCATCGAGAATGCTTAACGACGCTCGTCCCGTCCTGATCCGTGTAAGCTCCTTTTTAAGCGATTCCACAGATTTTTCCATTTTTTCGGTCGCATCTTCAAAAATTGAATCAATCATAGCCGCTCACCATTGTTTTGAATGTTTGATAGTCTCGCATGTCACGATGGATCGCCACCCTCGCCGACTTCGAATATATGGGTGCCGATGGACATATCGCCGCCGGTCACCCGGAGGATATTTCCGGGCGTTTTCAAGTTAAACACGATCATTTCCAGGCCGTTTTCCATGGCAAGGGATACGGCCGTGGTGTCCATGACGTGAAGCCGCCTCTCCAGCACACTCATGTAATCGATGGAATCGATGAACCGTGCATCGGCGTTCCCCATCGGATCCATATCGTAGAGGCCTTCGACCTTCGTGGCCTTCAGCAATACATCGGCGTGAATTTCAGCGGCCCTCAGGACCGCCGCCGTATCGGTGGTAAAGTACGGATTGCCGGTGCCGGCCGCAAAAATAACGACCCGCCCTTTTTCGAGATGGCGGACCGCACGCCTGCGGATATACGGTTCGGACACCTCGTGAATTGAAATCGCCGACAACACCCTTGTCTGGATCTCGAGCTTTTCGAGGGCACCCTGGAGGGCGAGGCTGTTCATGACCGTGGCCAACATCCCGATGTAATCCGCCGATGCCCGGTCCATGCCTTTGGAACTGGCGGCCATACCCCGGAAAATGTTCCCCCCGCCCACGACCAAGGCGGTCTCAACGCCGCGATCCACGATGGTTTTCACTTCTTCCGCAACGTAGGAAAGCGTTTCAGGGCTTATGCCGTATCCGGAGTCCCCCATCAGGGCTTCTCCACTCAACTTCAAAAGCACCCGCCGGTATTTCATTTTTTCCACGCTGGACCGCCCCTGTTGTGTATATGCTGTTATAGGTCCTCGCCGATCTGGAACCGGGCGAAACGCCGGACGGTGATCTTCTCGCCCGTCTTGGCGATCATTTCGTTCAACACGTCCGATATCGTCAGGTTGGTGTCCCGGACGTAGAGCTGGTTCATGAGGCACGATTCCTTGAAAAACTTGTTCATCTTGCCTTCAACGATCTTGTCGATCATTTTTTCCGGCTTGCCCGCCTCGAGGGCCTGGTCCCGGTACACCTGCTTTTCCCGCTCAACAAGGGCTTCGGGAATGTCCTCGGGCAGCACCCCGTAAGGGTTCGAAGCAGCGATGTGCATTGCTATATTTCTTGCAAACGCATTGAATTCATCGGTTTTCGCCACAAAGTCCGTTTCGCAGTTGACTTCAACAAGCACACCGATTTTCCCGCCCATATGAATGTAGGACTGAATGACGCCTTCCCCGGCGACCCGGCCGGCCCTTTTCCGTGCCGTTGCAAGTCCTTTTTTCCGCAAATAATCCGCCGCTTTTTCAAGGTCCCCCACGCACTCGGTAAGGGCTTCCTTGCAATCCATAATACCTGCGCCGGAGCGATCCCGGAGCTTTTTAACCATTTCCGCGCTTACGCTACCCATTTTATTCTCCTGTATTGACGACTTCTTCGCTGTTTTCAATAGGCGCCTGTTCCCGGGGTTCACTGGAAACAGCCTTGCGAATCACTTCAACGACCGGACCTTTTTCATCATCCTGCACAAATGTCCGGTCCTTCCCGACATGGGCGGTCTTTTCCGCTTTCTCGGCCGCTTCCTTGTCCGTTTCGGCCTGCTGTTTTTCCGCCAGTCGCTCTGCGCCTTCCATACACGCATCGGCCATTTTCGACACCATCAGCCGAATGGAACGGATGGCGTCGTCGTTGCCGGGTATGACATAATCGATCAGGTCGGGGTCGCAGTTGGTATCCACCACCGCAACCACCGGTATCCCCAGCCGGAGCCCTTCTTTTACGGCAATGGCTTCCTTTTTGGGGTCAATGACAAAAATCGCACCGGGAAGCCCTTTCATGGAACGGATGCCGCCCAGGGTATTGTCGAGTTTTTCCCGCTCCTTCAACATGCGGATCCGTTCCTTTTTGGGATACATGTTGATGGTGCCGTCATTTTCGATCTCGTTGAGGTGGTTGAGCCGTTCGATGCTTTTGCGGATGGTCTGGAAGTTGGTCAGCATGCCGCCGACCCACCGGTTGTGGACATAATACATCTCGCACCGGTTGGCCTCCTCGTATATCGATTCCCGTGCCTGCTTCTTGGTACCGACAAACAATACAGGTTTGCCGCCGGCGACGGTTTTAACGATAAAGTCGTAGGAATCCCTGAACATCCGCACCGTCTGCTGCAAATCGATAATATAAATGCCGTTTCTCGCACCGAAGATGTATTTTTTCATCTTCGGGTTCCACTTTCTCGTCTGGTGTCCGAAATGGACGCCGGCTTCTAGCATCTCCTTCATTGTTACATAAGCCATTGTGCAACTCCTTTTTTGGGTTTTTTTACCGCCGCTTTTGTCCTTCCGGCATCAACCCCACTTTATGTCGATAAAGCACCCGGGCACCGGTCAAAAAGCGTGTGACATTAATCAAACGAAACCTATGATTTAACAAATCGTGGTACCATAGCAGATAAAATCCATTACCGCAATACAATTTGATATGGGTTTCGCCCGCCTTTTCAAGTCTCCTGTTTCTGGCAGCCCCTGAAAAATCGGGGGCAGACGACTTCGTAATCACGCCAAGGCGTGACAAGATCAAGGCTTGCGCAATTTCGAAGAATACAGTCACGCCAAGGCGTGATAAAATTCTGAAAAATTGCGCATAACGCAGATATTGGACGTTTTACGAAGTCGTCAGGATTGCGATCCGGTCATGCCCTGCGTAGTCCTTCCGAAAAACAACACCCTTCCACTCGGAGCGGTTTTCCGCCATCTGCGCCACGGCCGCCCGCTGATCGTGGCCGATTTCCATCACCAAAACGCCGCCTGGGACTAAATATTTCGGGCTTTCAGCCACAAGGGCGGCAATGTCACGCAGCCCGTCCGCATCCCCGTCCAACGCCGTGAACGGCTCGTGCCCGGAAATTTCAGGCGCAAGGGATCCAAGCTCGCCCGACGGCACATAGGGTGGATTGGACAGGATCATGTCAAACGGACAGGCCGGCGAAACAGCCTGAAACCAGTTGGCGGAAAAAAATGAAATCCGGTCCGCCACGTTGTTTAAAACGGCATTGCCGGCGGCCACGCGAAGGGCGGCAGGGGAAATATCGGATGCGAAGTAAAGGGGGTCTGGCCTGGCATGGGCAAGGGAGATGACGATCGCGCCGGAGCCGGTACCCATGTCAATGACCCGTGCCGGGGGGCGACGGTTTTCTGCCGGCATCATTTCAAGGGCGGCCGCCACCAGAATTTCCGTTTCCGGCCGGGGGATCAAAACATCGGGGGTAACAGCCAGATTGATTTTCCAGAAATCCTTCCTGCCCAGGATATAAGCGACCGGCTCGCCCAGGGTACGCCGTTTGACCAGCGCCCTGAAACGGTCCCGCTCGTCTTCGCTCAGCGGTTGATCAAACCGGATGTAGAGGCCTATCCGGTCGATACCCAGAACTTCGGCCAGCAGGATTTCGGCGGTCAGCCGGGGGGTATCGACAAGGTTGGCTGAAAAATACCCGGTTGTCCATTTAAGAACATCAAGAATGGTCCACTGGGGCATTTTCGGCAACATCCGATTCCGCATATTCAATGGCCCGGGCCTGATACCAGGCGGCAAGTTCATTGATAATCTCATCAATATTGCCGGCCAGAATCTGCTCGAGCTTGTATAAAGTGAGGCCGATCCGGTGATCCGTCACCCGCCCCTGGGGAAAATTGTACGTACGGATCCGCTCGCTCCGGTCGCCGGAGCCGACCTGGTTTTTACGGTCCTGTGATATTTTCTCATTTTGCTCGCGCA
>PUOB01000410.1 GCA_003551985.1 Desulfobacteraceae bacterium
AAAATATTCTGGTCATTTACCTGGGGGCCTCGATCGTCATGGATTCCCCGGGTGCGTTTACCATAGGGATGCTAT
This sequence comes from Desulfobacteraceae bacterium, assembly GCA_003551985.1. The sequence continues at coordinate 76 of PUOB01000410.1, forward strand.
TTGCATTTGTATCCTACAAACGGCAGTTTTCCGCAAAGGCGGAAGCGTTGATCGACAAGGCAATTGAATTTAAAATGCTCCGGCTCCACCTTGAGCGAATCGCCGATATTGCCAAGACGCAAGCCGAGGAAGACCTGGAAGGCGATGGCGCGGATATGCGACGCTTAAAGGGGGATATCCGGCTCTCAGGCGTCAGCTACCGGTATACCGACGAAGATCCGTTTCTTTTCCGGGATCTGGACCTCGACGTGGCGACAGGGGAGGTATTTGCTATCGTGGGCCCCTCCGGCAGCGGGAAAACCACCTTGATGAAGATTCTGCTGGGTCTGCTGACACCGTCGAAAGGGGATGTATTGGCGGGAATCGATACACACACACCCGGGGCGCCCAAAGGGCAAAAGCACTTGCCGCGCCCGGCGGCGAGTGACACCTTCCCGCCCGAAAAAGGGGGACAATTGGATATCCGGTCACTGGGGTTGCGCATTTACCGCAGCCAGGTTGCCGCCGTCATGCAGGAAGACCAGCTGTTGTCCGGCACGATTTCGGACAATATCAGCTTTTTTGACAGTGCCCCGGATCACGCGCGCATTCGGGAGTGCGCGATGCTGGCCTGCCTGAAGGACGATATCGAATCGATGGCCATGGGATTCAACAGCCTGGTCGGCGATATGGGTACGATACTGTCCGGCGGTCAAAAGCAGCGCCTCCTGATTGCTCGCGCGTTGTACCGGAATCCGCGCATCCTTTTCCTGGATGAAGCCACCAGTCACCTGGATGTTCGTACCGAGCAGCGCATAAACGCGCACCTTAAGCAATTATCCATTACACGCATTATGATCGCCCACAGGCAGGCGACCATTGACATGGCGGACCGGGTTTTCGATCTGTCGGGCGGCATGATCCGCGATAAGTGGTAAATATCTGTTTTTATAAAAAGAGAGGAGATAGAAAATGAACAGCGCAAGTCAATCGGGCGTTAATACAGTGATGAATGGGGCTTATCCGCTGCCAAAAACGCAGCTGCCCACCATCGGCAAGTCGATTGGAATGATTCTGGTGTTCATGCTTGTTTCATACGGGGTGGGTATCCTGGTGGGTTTTGGATACGGTGCTTATCTGGGGGTAACCGGCCCCGACGCGGTTGCCGGCGACCAGGCGCTGGAGCAAGCCCTCAAGGCCTTCGTGTTTTCGCCCGCCGGGTATTTCTGGTTGTTTTTCGTTCAGTCAGCCATTATGCTTCCACTGGTCATCTGGGCCTCTCATTTCAAGCAGCAGCCCTGGCGGGAAACCCTGGCATTAAAAGCGGTGGCGCGGCCGGTTATCGGGTTTTGGCTGCTGGTTGTTTGTGGTTGTATCGTCATCAGCATGCTGGTCACCACAATTCTTGATATACAACCGGGGGATATGATGCAGTCCGTGGCCGGGAGCCGGCATTTGGGTCTTTTTCTGGTGATCGTATTTCTGGTTCCCGTGGTTGAGGAGGTTGTCTTTCGCGGCTACCTGTTCAGGGCATGGCGTTACACAAAGTTGGGCCTCCGGGGCACCCTGGTACTCACCTCGGTGTTGTTTGCCCTCATGCATGGGGGGCAGTATCCGGTCATCATCCTCGCGTTTTTATTCTTATTGTCCGTCCTGCTGGGTCTGGCCCGTGAAAAAACAGGTTCGATTTGGCCGCCTGTGGCCATGCATGTCGGCAACAATGCGGTCTCGGGCGCCTTTATCATTTATTTCGGCGTTGTCTGACGAAAGGGTATGAGGGTGTCCGGATCAAGCGGCATTTCATCCGGCAGGCTGGAACCCGCCTCCATGGATCGGATCACCCGTTCGGAAACCCGCTACGAAAAGCAGAACAATGTATGGTGGCACACGCAGGTTCAAAAAACCTTCCCGGAAGTGGGCGACCCGGGTTCAATCGACATTGCCGTACAGAAAAACCAGGTATCCGGCCTGGGCGAAGACGGCCTGGTGGACCATAGCGTCTCCGTGGATATCCACGGCAATATCACCCGCAGCCGGGACTTTATCAACCGGGAGGAAATCACCCGGATCAACCGGACCGAGTACCCGGACGCGGAAGTGCCCGAGGAATCGATCCACCAAAACGGCCTGCTGATTTCTTCGCGGTCCAAAACCGGCATCACCACGAGCTTTTCCTACGGCGTCCTGGGCCGGCGGACCGGGCAGACCGATCCACGCACCGGCACGACGATTATCCGGTACAACGGCAACCACCGGGTGGATTTTGTCGAAGACCCGGCCGGCAGCCGCACGGCCTATACATATGATCCGACAACCGGCCGGAAAATCACGGAAACCAACGCGGATGGCCAACACACCCGCTACGCCTACCATATCTTGGGCCAGCTTATCCGCACCTGGGGGGATACAACCTAGTTTTACGGGGGATCAGGATCAGACCGGCTGCCCCCGCAGGAAGCGTAAAGCCCGCCGCGTTTTTTGGCGGGCTTGAAGCCCGATGAGGCAGACGAACCGATCTGTTTTTCAAAATAGATACGATTACGGGTAAGGGGTTGGATAAGGAAGCAGGTTCAACTCTTTGATAAATTGAAAATCTCGTTGGTTTTTGGTTGCAAGGGGAACATCAATGGCTACGGCTGTGGCGGCAATGATTGCATCGGCAAGAAGCAGTCCCTGACTCAGACGATAACGCTTTAGCAAATATACGGATGTATCCGAAATCTGTTCGTCGAGTTTTATAATTTGAAATTGTTGTAGAAAATCGTTCATTAACTGGAGCTCTTGCTTGTCCCGACATCCAATCATAAGTTCCATTTGGGTGATGGTGCTGATCGCTGTTGAAGATTTCTCTTTAATTTGCTTCAAACAATCGATAGCTTCGTGGACACGGCGTCCGATGTCGATCAGGATATCCGTATCGATAATCACCACATCAGTCACTGGGGTCTCTCCATTCAGACTTTCGCATTTTGCGCAGCCATAAACGGCTATCTCTCATGTCATCCCTGTCTTCCCAGATCCCGACAAATGGTTCCTTAGAAAAATCGATTTCTGTGGTGCGCTTTTTCATACTTTCTTTTCTGTGGCGCATTTTTAAGAATCCTATAAAATCCGTGACTTCTTTCTGTGCCTCTGGTGGCAGCTGTCGGATTTCATCCAATATTTTTTCCGGCTCCATGTTGTACCTCATCTTTTTATCTCATTGCCAATTCCTCGAATTGGTGTTTTTTTATAAAGGCCTCAAGAAGGGATTTAAGAATTTGTCGATCTTTCTCCGGCAGCGTATCAATTTGAACAACCTGATCGATCAGTTCAGCATCACGAATTTTTCCGGTCACCTGATTTTTGCCATTCTTTAACAAATAATCAAGGCTGACGTCTAACGCATTGGATAATTTTACCATAATTTCCGTGGTGGGAACAAGCACTCCCCTTTCATATTTTGAAATTCGCTGGATATCTACGTCTATCTTTTGCGACAGCTGTCCCTGGGTTAATCCTCGGCCAGATTGTTGGCCGCCCGGGTCAGCCGGCGCTCATTGTCCCTGTGGCTCAAAAAACCCACGAAATCAATGACCTGGGAGGCCTTGTCCGGCGAAAGGGTGCGGATCTTTTCGATGAGCCTCTTTTCCTGTTCGGTTGTCGGGGTCGTATCGTGTTGCATAATACACTTTAATGTATAACAAGATTCGAATTGTGTGCAAAGTGATTTTCGCCATTTGATATTGTATGCAGGTAAAAGATGGGTTGAGGCGGGCCCGCTGTATCAATACCGGCCCCGTCATTTTGTTCCGTTCAAGGTGCCGATCCACGACAAAAGCTGGGGGGATTATGAATGGGTATACCGCCCGGAGATGCAGTTTTCGGTATTCGATCTTGCAATCGACGTTGCCTCGGAGCCGGATCCGGCGTCTTCTTCGGAGACCACCACGTTTACCTATACGCTCACGGAAAACCGCGGCCCGGGTCGCGGCCCGGGTCGGACCAAAGCAATCCATTGTAAAAACAGAAAATATCCTGTTGAGCAAGAACCTTTTTGGCCCTTAAAGCATCATTTTTTACTAGAAAAAGGTGCTATTAAGTGCTGCACAACTCGCCATGAGGTCATGGCATCATGCAGATATGAACCACAACCGATGCCTCCGGCAACGTGTGGCTTGGTAAGATTCAATCGGATCTTGTTGTCCGTCCAGTGCCGGATGATCGGTCTCATGCCGACGAGTTCGTGATTATTGCTGTCCCGGAACCGCTTTTCCACCTGCCAGCGATCCGTGCTTGCCTCGACGATCTCCCGGGTGCTCCAGTCCATGTTGTCGGTAATGATGATGTTCTTGCCGAGCATGGCTTGTTTCCGGCTGCAACCGGGGCAACCGGGGTCGGGCCAAGATAAATGACTGATTATACTTCAAATGATTTAAATTGTTGGCTGTTTTTTGGCTTTAAACAGCACTTTTTAAATGTAAAAAGCCCGGACAGGCGGACACCCTCTATGAATACGATGCCCTTGGCAACCCGGTCATGACCGGGCTCGACGTCACCGGCTCCGGCAGACTGGAACCCGCTTCCATGGATCGGATCACCCGCTCGGAATCCCGATACGAAAAGCAGGACAATCGTCTGCTCCGACGACACCAGGCTCTCAATGCCTTCTTTTTTGGGCAGCTTGAATATCTCCCGGCGGAAGGCGTTCTCCGGGTCGGTCGACAGGGGCGCGGGGCCTTTGATGAACATGTCGTTTCTTGCCTTAAAGATGATAAATGGTTTTCAGGTTTTTCAGAATGGTATCTATAGTTGTTTGTTTTATACCCAGATTTTTCAAATCCGGCGGATCATCAGCCATCCTATCCAGAAACCGGCTCAAATCCGATGCAATCGCCCCAGGCAATGCAACCCGGGCATCTCCTGATAAAATCTGATACAGGCGGAACACATCATTTTTGTGCTTCTTTAAATCCTTGCTATCCATTCTGCCGCCGGCATTTTTGATCTGCCATAAATCCAGGTAGGCTTTTGATTTCAGAGGAATCAGGTATTCCTGCAAAATTAAGGGAAGACCATCTGCAACTGATTTGTTTCTGACAATGAAATCATAATAGTCATCATCCAGTAAAATGGCAGACAGGCTTGAGGTTTGCTCATCTA
>PUOB01000172.1 GCA_003551985.1 Desulfobacteraceae bacterium
CGAATGATTATTCGCCCCTACAAAGAACCCGTCGTGAATCGGGAGACAAAAGCCGACTTTTTGCGAGATTATCAATTATTGACGGCTTTGTAAAACGTCCAATATCTGCGTTGCGCGATATCCTTGAATAACCTCACGTACGGCTGTGTACCATCCATCGCAGGGGCGAAAAATAATTAACCCCGGCATCGGTATCGTGTGTTTCAGATACCGATGCCGGGGTATTTTTTTATACCCCTGCCTTTTATTCAGAGCGGATTTCGATTTTTCGTGGTTTTGCGGCTTCGGCTTTCGGCAGTGTCAGTTGCAAGACGCCGTCGGACAACCGGGCGTCGATCTTGTCCTGGTTGATTTGTTCGGGAATCGTAAATTGCCGGAAATACTGGCCCACTTCGTATTCAACCAAAAGATCGTCTTCATCCGGCCCTTCAAACGGCGTAATTTCCCCGGCAAGCGTAAGGGTGTTTTCGCGGAGGTCGATATTGACGTTATCGGTTTTTACGCCCGGCATATCCGCCACCAGGTTGATTTCGTTTTCCGTTTCAAATATGTCGACCGCCGGAATAAAGACCAGGCCGCTTCGGGTCTGCTCCGTCTGGCCGGATACATCCTGCCTTTTGCCGACCTGGATTTCTCTGCCTTCGTCATGATGTGTCATTTGTCAACCCCTCCTTTCCGTCGCGTAAAGAAATCGGTTTACTTGATTTCGATTTGTCTGGGTTTCGCCGCTTCGGATTTCGGCATTGTCACCTGGAGAACGCCCTCTTTCAGGGAGGCCTCAACCTTGTCCCGGTCTATATCACCGGGCAGGGCGATGGCGCGGGAAAAGCGCCCCCCTTCGCGCTCCCTGCGGTGATACTTCGCATTTTGATCCACGGCGATCTGGCGCTCTCCGCTTATGGTGATGTTTCTTCCCATGGTCTGTATATCCAGATCATCCGCTGTCACGCCCGGAAGTTCGGCCCGCAGGATATAGGCATTTGGGGATTCGGTCAGGTTGATCAGCGGAAAGACGCCGGCGGTGCGGCCCGCGATCCGTGAGGGATCCCCCTGTCCGAAGACCTGATCCAGGTGCCGTTTCATGCGATCGAGCTCCTCAAAATGTGTTCTCAGTCCATATCCTGGAAAATTCCATAATCCTCTTGTGAACATCAGAAAGCCCTCCTTTTTGGTTGGGGTTCAATGTTTCAAGTGGTCGTTATGCGACCCTCCTCGGTGAACAATATTTTGTCGAGCATCAGTCGTGTATCGGCAATTCTTCAGTTATATCGGATTATTAAGGCTTACTTAAATTAAGCATCAAACCCTGGATGTCAAGGCAGAAGCACTTGAAAAAAAGTGGTATTTGCCTGCTAAGCAAAACGTCTAAAACTTTCTTCAAAAAAAAAATATTATTTATGTCAACTTTAATCAAAAAGTTATAAATTTAGGAGCCGATAAAAAATTGGCGGGGGCCGAAAAAATCTTTACAAAAGTTAACGTCCACGTTATCTATGGTTAAAACGGCCTTTATTTTAATAAACAATGCTTCAGACACGATCCAGGCGTTTAACGCCGGGGGGAGGTGGCCATTGGATTTTGACTTGAGTACCGAACAGGAAATGATCAGGAAGGAAATCCGAAAGTTCGCCGAAAAGGTAATCGCCCCTGTGGCCATGGATCTGGACGAGCAGGAGTGTTTTTCGCCGGATCTGACCCGGAAAATGGGGGAGATCGGCCTCTTCGGCATGTTTGTATCCGAGGAATTCGGCGGCCAGGCGCTTGATTATATTTCCTATATCATTGCGGTGGAGGAGCTTGCCCGCGTCGACGGATCCCAGGCGGCCACCATTGCCGCGGGCAATTCCCTGGGTATCGGGCCGATTTATTATTTCGGTACAAAACGGCAGAAGGAAAAATACCTTCCGGCACTTTGCAGCGGCGAAGGACTGTGGGGTTTCGGCTTGACCGAACCCACCGCCGGGTCGGATGCCGGCGGTTCCAAAACGGTTGCCGTGCAGGACGGCAATGAATGGGTCTTGAACGGTTCAAAGATATTTATCACCAATGCGGCCTGCGAGCTTTCCCGAGGCGTGACGGTACAGGCCATTACCGGTCACAAGGAAGACGGTCGGCCCCAGTATACCTGTTTCCTGGTGGAGCAGGGCACCCCCGGGTACAAGGCATTGCCGATGCACAAAAAAATGATGTGGCGGGCGTCCAATACGGCCGAACTTTATTTTGACGATGTGCGGGTGCCCGATGAAAATGTTCTGGGGAACCCGGGGGAAGGGTTTCGCCAGATGCTGTCCACCCTGGACGGCGGACGCCTGTCCATCGCGGCAATGGGCCTTGGCGGCGCCCAGGGGGCTTACGAGGCGGCGTTGAAATATGCAAAAGACCGGGTGCAGTTCGGCAAGCCCATATCAAAATTTCAGGCCATCGCCTTCAAACTGGCCGATGCCGCGACCGAACTGGAATGCGCCAGGAACCTTCTGTACAAGGCCTGCTGGTTGAGAAGCCATAACCGGCCGTTTCAGAAAGAGGCGGCCATGGCCAAGGTCTATTGTTCCGAACTCATGGGACGCATTGCGGACAACGCGGTCCAGATACACGGCGGCTACGGATTGATGAAGGAATACAGCGTAGAGCGGTTTTTCCGGGATCAGAAGCTGCTCGATATCGGCGAAGGGACGTCCGAAATCCAGCGCCTGGTCATTTCGCGCTACATCGGATGTTGATCCACCGGACTGTTTTATAATTTCCATGTCATCAGGAGAGAAAAATGACGAACACGGATAACGTCCTTACGGTTGACGTCCGGGACCAGGTCGCCATACTTACCCTGAACCGGCCGGACGCCATGAACGCCATTAATTTCGACATGCTCAATGCCATGAAGGCCGATGTGGAATCGATTCGATTCAATGCCGGGATCCGGGTGGTCATCATTACCGGCGCAGGCGAAAAGGCCTTCTGCGCCGGGGCGGACCTGAAGGAACGCGCCGACATGCCTGAAGACCGGGTCAGGATGTTTATTTATACCATCCGGCGTCTTTTTTCAGATATTGAGTCGTTGAGCAAGCCGGTGATTGCAGCGGTAAACGGATTGGCCCTCGGCGGCGGTACGGAAATGACCCTTGCCTGCGATATAAGGATCGCGTCGATGAACGCTTCCATGGGGTTGACCGAAACGCGGCTTGCCATTATCCCGGGCGCCGGGGGCACCCAGCGCCTGCCCAGACTGGTGGGTCGCGGCAAGGCAAAGGAATTGATTTTCACCGGACGGCGGGTCGATGCCAAAGAAGCGCTGGAGATAGGCCTCGTTAATGCCGTATGCGAGCCGAACCTGCTCATGGATGAGGCCTTGAAAATGGCCGGTATGATTTGCGAGGCGGGTCCTATTGCCATTGAACAGGCCAAGTACGCGATTGATGCCGGGCTTGAAACCGATCTGAACACGGGGCTTGCCATCGAGTCCAATGCATACTGGATCACTATTCCCACCCGGGATCGCCTGGAGGGGCTGGCCGCATTTCGTGAAAAAAGAAAACCCGTATACGAGGGAAAATAGGGGGGCGCCGCCAATGAGCGATAACAGGCAGCACTGGTTAGACGAGGAAGCCACACTTGATGAAAGGGTCAATGAGGCCCTTTGGCCCGGGGGACAGAAGGCCGTCGACCGTCTGGCACAGCAGGGAAAAAAGCCGGTCAGAGAGCTGATCGATCGCCTTATCGATCCGGGCACCTTGTTTTTTGAATTGTCCCGGATTGCCGGTTTCGGTATTAACTACCCCGGTGTTGCGGATGTGCCCTGTGCCGGTGTTGTGACGGGTCTCGGCCGGATACACGGCAACTGGACGATGATCATTGCCAACGATCCCCGGGTCAAGGCGGGGACTTATTTTCCAATTACACTGAAAAAGCACATGCGGGCCCAGGCCATTGCCGAGGAAAACGGCCTCAACTGCGTGTATATCGCCGATTCCGGCGGCGCGTTTCTGCCGATGCAGGTGGACGTGTTTCCGGATGACGGGCATTTCGGCTCCATGTTCTACAACATGGCCCGGATGAGCGCCAGGGGACTGAAGCAGATCACCATGAGCACGGGCGGCAATACCGCCGGCGGTGCCTATATTGTATTCATGGCCTGTCAGTCCGTTATGATAGACAAAATGTCGTATTCCTTCCTTGGCGGGCCGCCCCTGGTCAAAATGGCCACCGGCGAGGAGATTTCGGCGGAGGACCTGGGCGGCGCCAAGGTGCATACCCATGTTTCCGGCGGCGCCGATCATTTCTGCAAGAGCCAGGATGAAGCCATTGACCGGGTCAGGGATATATTGTCCCTGGAACCCTTGCAGAAAATTCATCTGCATCGATACGAAGAGCGGCCGTCCATACACCCCCGGGAGAGGCTCTATGATATTCTGCCGACGACCGGAAGCCAGACCATCGATGCCCATGCCATTATCGAGACGCTCGCCGATGACGGCGCGTTTTCAGAATACAAGAAGCACTACGCCCCGGGACGGGGGGACAACATCGTAGCCGGCAAAATCCGGCTCAAGGGCTTCCCCGTTGGCATCATCGCCTCCCACAAGATCGGGGTCATCTTTGAGGAGTCGGCCCGGAAAGCGACCGAGTGGATTGTACGGTGCAGCCATGAAAAAATACCCCTTATATTCATCCAGGGATCGCCCGGATACATGGTGGGCTCCGATGCGGAGCATGCCGGCATCGGCAAGTACGGGGCGGACATGGTTCGTGCGGTGTCCTGTGCCCAGGTGCCGCGCATTCAGCTTGTGATCGGCCAGGACAACGGCGCCGCCAATTACGGTATGTGCGGCCGCGCCTATAAACCGAAATTCCTGTTTCACACCATGCGAAGCCGAACGTCGGTCATGAGCGGCAAAAGCGCGGGGGGCGTCCTGCTTTCCATCGAGGAACGAAAGCGGAAAGCCTCCGGGGATCCCATGAGCGACGCGGAGCGCAGCAGCTTTTACGAAAAAATGGTACAAAAGTATGACGGCGAGGCGCATCCGTTCTATTGCGGCGCCCGCCTTCTCAGCGACCGGGTGTTGAAGTTCGTCGAAATCAGGGACTGGCTCGCCATGGCACTCGAAGTGAGCCATATCCGTCCTGTGGGCGATCCCTCATTCGGCAATTTCAGGTTTTA
>PUOB01000296.1 GCA_003551985.1 Desulfobacteraceae bacterium
CATCCGGTACAATTCATTATCTTTGTTGCCGTCAAGGCGAAGCGAAACCGCCTTTTCCTTATTTAGTCCCGGCAAATCAAGATCTGCGACCCGGGAGATAATCTCGGGCACACCGGCGTCACCATCCGGATCGTTGGGATCGCTTAAAACCCGCATGCCATGGCCCAGGTAGTCGTGGATTTCCATGAAACGAAGCGCCACAAACCGGTTGAACCAGGTATAGGCTATAGACCGGATCAGCATTTCAAACCCCTGGTGGCGCATCCGGGAAACCAGTTTTTCCTGGAGCTCCCCTTCTTTTCGGGTGACAGCACGATCACCGATCATGGCCACGTCACCATCAAAAATGACCTTCTCAACACGGTCGTCGCCATATATCCCATAGCGGTTGGCCCGCTCGGTTACCGCCTGAATAAAATCGTTTCTCGCTTCCGGGGCATATGCCTTGATCTGTGATGTGTCCATTATCTATTTTATCCGTATCCGGTTATTGGGATTTAAGGCGTCCATAAGCGTTTTTCGCAACGTTTCGATATAGGCTTCCACGTCCTGTTCGGATTCGATATAGGTCTTGGTCGCCAGTGATGCGGGGTTAATGGTTTTGATTGGCTTGGGCGGCTTTTTATCATCTACGATATTATTGGCCTCGATGTTCTCAATGGCCTTTTCAAACACCTCCTGCGCCTCATTTATGGCATATGCGATCTGGGGAATACTGGTGTCATTATCAATTTTTTTTCTGATCTGCTGGAATGGGTACAGCGTCTTGTTGCGCAAATCGTCATCGGCCTTTGCACGATCCAGTTCTTCCTTGACCTGCTGTATTGAAGACGCAATGTTCTGCTGGGTCTTTTCCCGCTGTTTGCCCACCAGTTCTTTGTTGATGGTCTCAACTGCCGAGATCAGATCATCGGCATCCTTTACCATGCCATACGGGGCATCAGCGTTTAAAATATCATCCATTCGCTTCAAGGCGCGGGCCGCAGTTTCATTTTTTTCAAGGTCCGTGCGGTTTGGCTTAAATGCAGACATGGCAGAGCGCAGCCGGTCCCATGCCGGCTTCTGATTATTGTAAAAATCATCCAGATTGTGGAGATCGTCTGCGGCATCCTGAAGATCGGCTTCCACCTTCCCAAACATCCGGATTCGCTCATAACTGTCCGGCACCTGGATCAGCTTGCTGGCAAGACCCAATATCTCGGTGATCTCCTTTTTGCCCGGGTAATTGCCGGTATCTGCCAGGGGTTGGTATTTTTCCAGGTTTTTGACCCATCCGGAAAGCCCCTCTCCTATGAAAGCCGCCAGCTTGTCCTGGTGATCCGGTGCGTTTGTACCGAAAAGCTCTTTGGCGAGCTTTCTGGCTTTATCAATTTCTGCCTGGGATACCTTGATGCGCTTGGCAATACTGACCTGCTTCCACTGAGAGGTCTTGGACAACAGGGGAAGAGCCTCTTTTGGAGTAAGCTTGCCGCCACTGGATATCAGGTTGACATACCCGGCCATGAAATACTGTGCTGCAAGGATCACCACCTGGAACTCGGGCCAACCATAGGGCTTTTTGCTGAAATGATCTGCCAGGTCGTCAAGCATGATCTGCTGGTTGCTGCGGGCCTTTAAATCGATATAGGTGGCGATCTCGGTCATATCCCGGGGCGGTTGCTCCTCGATTGACAGTTTAAGCTGGTGCTGCGCCGTGTCATCGGCATGCAGGATGGACTTCAACTCACCGACCGGGTCATCGGCAATACCAGAGAGATAATCAAACTTGCCAAACGTGTTTTGAACCACATAGTCCAGCGCGTCCTCCACGGCTTTCTGGGCGCTGCTTGTCTTGATGGTGATGTTTTTGCCCATTACGTAATAATCGGCGTTTACCAGCATATCTGAAATCTTTTTCACAAGGCGCAGGCGACGTTCCCGGTTTTCACCCTGGCGGCTGCTTAATATTTCCTTTAGGGTATTGGATGCCGCAGCACTGCTCTTGTCTTTGATGTACCGGTGGGTCTGCAGATACAAGCGCAAATCTCCGGTCATGTCCGGATCATCACCCAGCTTGATCACAACGTAGCCTTCGTGGTCGGCACTGTAAAAACTGCACTTCGGGTGGGAAAACACACTGTATTCATCGTTTAAAGGGCTGATGATTTCAAGGCCGATTTCATCGGTGAGTTCCTTGCCCCAGAAACGTCCGTCACAAACCCGGTTGAAAGGGTAGTCCCGCTTATAGGGGGCGTATCGGTGCCGGGTCTTAGACTTCAAAATATCATCAAAGATGATTTCACCCAAAAGCACGATATCGGCTGAAGCCTCTATCCGGGTGTTCTTGATCTCCCTGGAGACTTCCTGTTCCTCGTTGGTTAAAAAGAAATACAGATCCCCGCTGCGGCTGATCAGGTATTGCTTTTCCAGTCTCTGGAGGGCTGCTTCAATTTCTTCTTTGATGGACAATCGGTCAGCATCCACCTCATCGATTAAAAGGGTCACCATGTTGTCGATGTTGGGCTTGATGATGTCCACGTACCGAATGAGAAACAGGGTCTGAAGCACATTCACGTCAAAAGGGGTTTTCAAGCCGGCATTTTCCCACGCCTGGTCGATACTTCGCTTGACTGCGGTGTCCAGAAACGATTCGATGCAGGGGTAAAAATCATAAAGCGGGGCAAGGGCGCCGATATTTTTTTCAGACAATGTTTTTGCCGCTGACTGAAAAGCATCCAGAAGGGATCGCTCTCCTCTTGCCAAATGCAGTCCTGTAGCGCCGGCTTTCCGGATGGATTCAAATATTTTCTGAAGCAGCTGAAAATGATACGGGGCAAAGGGATAGTTGATGACAAAATCAGCCGATTCCGAAAAATGTTTCATGGCGCTGCTGTCATAGGTAAACGACAGCTGGTTTTTGATAATATCGCCTTTTTCCACAAACAGGGTCGTGAGCGCGGCTTTGGCCGGATCGGTTTTCTGCAACAGCCGGGACTGGATAACCTCGTCCGTATTGGTGGAGGAAAGCGACAACCGGGTATTGAACCGGCCGGTAATCTTGGAAAAATCATTTGATTTGGCAGCATTCAAATATCCGATAACCGCATCGATATCTTCCTGCGCGGTCATCACGACCCATGCCCTGCCCTTGCAGATTCTTCCGAGGTCTTCCACCAGGGTTTGCAGGTTCAGCATCAGGTGGGTGTCATCGCTGATGAACTGCCCCATTTCATCAACCAGAAAAACAATGCGGTGGTTGGCCGACCGGGTGTTTAAGTATTCATCAATCCGCTTTGCAAAATTTTCAACAGAAAGGGTAAACTGGGTGGTGATCTGTTCAAACCATCGCCCTGCGGCATCCGCATCTTTTTCCAGGGCTACAGATAATGCCTGGACGATTTCATCCTGCAGCAAGATATAGGCATCCCGCTCGTCCTCCCAGGCAGCATTGTTGTAAATACGGCTGAACGCTTCCCTGAATGCGTCGAATCGCCCCTTGCGGGTGAGGTATCGCTCCATCTCAGCCAAGGGAAGAGAGTCTCCACAAAACCCCATGTGCTGGTTGAAAATGCGCCAGAATGTGGTCAGAAGCGCCGTTCGACCGTCTGTGGCATCTGCCCGGCTGTCGATATTAAAAAGGATCACGTCGGTGTCAACACCGGCGATGCGTTTGGTGTCCCCGAGCAGCATGGCATCGGTTATTTTTTCGGTAAAAAAATCGATAGCCTGTTTTTCCTGCCCGGTGACAGGATCATAGGCAGTTCGGTTTTCAAGCAGATAGGAGAGGATCTTTAAAAAGTGGGATTTACCGGAGCCGAAAAAGCCGGATATCCACACACCGATGCGGCTTACAACAACCGGATCTGTGGACTGATCAATGGATGCCAGGTAGGCTGAGAGGAATTTTCTCAAGTGACTGCCCAGCTCCCGGGTGATCACAAACTCATCGAGTTCCTGCCATATGATGGATTCATCTAACTGGTCGGCCTTGACAACCCCATTTATAGGGCGGGCGATGTCTTTTTCAAAAATCGATTTGATCTGCATTTTCACATTTTCCCTGCGTATGTGACGGGTTCACAAAAATATCGCAAAAGGATTACAGGACCAGGCGAAACGCCCGGTAATAGTTACTTTCTCCAAGATTGCCAAAAAGACGCAAGCCCTGGCCGGTATAAACACCGGGGTAAAACATGACCAAGGGCGTGGCACCCATTGGCGCATGGAGATTATTCAGCAGTTGATGGCTCCGGATCATGGGATAGGCACTACCCACACCCGAAACCAATACCAGGTCCTGGTTTTTCGGGCCGGCTGTTTCCACGAACGCATCAGCGACACGCTTGGGTGCAAGCGGCCCTTCCTTTAGTTTTTTGAGCAGGTTGGAATCGGCCTGGTTTTTCCGCTGGGTCTCGATCAAGCGGTCCAGCAATTTCCGGCGCTTTAAGATGTCGATCAGCACATGAAACAAATTGATATGCGCAATCCGGATATTCTGGTGTTTTTTGCTGATCCGGTTCATCATGAAATCGATATGCGCCCGCATTTCAAGCTCGTATTCCGGGGGATAGTCGAATATATAAAACCCGATTTCATTTCCGAGCCCGACATTGGACAGCAGGTCAGCAGATGTTATGCGGGGCAGTATCTGGTCCAGCCGGTTTCTGAATGTGTGCTCATCCATTGGTATCCATTTTTGATTTTATTCGGTGGCTGACATACAACTTAAAATATAGGCTTCTGAATGGGCGATTAGATATTGTCTGAGATCCGGTTCAATTGCCACGGACTGCAGCAAACGGCTTTTCGTGTTGTTTATGTAGCCGGCTTCGGCCAGGGCCCTGAAGACCACTTGCCTCAGTTTCGCCCGTGTTTTATCTGTCCAAGTATCTACCCGGGGGTCGAGCTGGGCGCAATTTTCCATGAAATAATGCCAGTCGCTGTTGGATAAAGATTTTTGAAATGTTTGCCAGTGTTCCCGGACAACAGATAGCATGAAGTCACCAATCAGGTGGCTGTGTTTGATTGATGCTGCCATAACCGCCTGGGTAGATAGTGCCGCATGACCATGGGCCACCATTTCCCAGTGAGGGGAACTCATAAGAATCAGTCGCTTTTTGATTAGCGATCCTTGAATCTTTGCCGTTTTCGGGCTGCG
>PUOB01000297.1 GCA_003551985.1 Desulfobacteraceae bacterium
CTGGATGTCGCTGTGCGGGTTGACGGTCACCCCGAGCATGGTTTCGGCCGTCTCATAATGGGGGGCCATCTCCTTTTTCCAGTCGACACCCAGTTTTGACCAGGCCCTGTCGCCGTAAAACGCGTCCGGCGGCCTCAGCAGAACGGCGGCGTATACGATGCTGCCGCCGCCCACGCCGATGCCCCGGACCAGGGTCACATGGCGAAAAAAATCCTGGGAAAAATACCCGTCCCAACCCAGGGCCGGCAGCCAGTTGAGAAAGCGCACATCGGCATCGCCCGCCTCGATATCTTCCGGCGTAACCCGGTTTCCCTGCTCCACCACCGCAACCCGGTATCCTTTTTCGGAAAGGCGCAGCGCCGACACGCTCCCCCCGAAACCACTGCCGATGACAACAACATCATAATCCATGAGAATTTACCTCACAGGTATTTATCAGAATGACCAATTCCGTGAGGGGGCGGGGATATTGCCCAGGGCAACATCGGGAGGACTTGGTGATATCTCATGGCGAAGTGAAGCAAATCATCCTGGACTGCCTGAGTCCCGCCGGATGGCGGGACGAGTTTCCAGGATGATGCGGAACGAGTCATAGAGATATCCCAAGTTCTCACGGTTGCCCGGGCAATATCCCCGCGCCCTTACGGAATTGACCGATCGAGTACACGATGAGGGCAAAATCCGGTTAAGACGTTATGAAACGCTTTCATTTCAAATCGGACATACCGCAATTGCCTCAAGCCGCTGCCCATGGTAATAAATCCAGAAGGGTGATGGCAAGCTTCTTTTGCAGGAAAGCCAACGGCCGTTCTTTATTCTTGACACGGTACACCGGTTTTTATAGGTTTAGACGTCTTTGTGCCGCTTTACGCACCGATATATTTTCAATTTCTGTTTTTTCATGTCCGTTTCAGGTATATCAAAATCAGGGATATCGAGAGTCATGAACCAGGCTGCCGATCAGGATCCGCTCCGACGCGCCGTCGTCATCGAAAATCTGCACAAAAACTTCGGTCCCTTAGAGGTATTGAAGGGGGTATCATTTACGGCGCACGAAGGGGACGTGATCACCCTGATCGGGTCTTCCGGATCAGGGAAAAGCACGCTTTTGAGATGCATCAACCTTCTGGAAATACCTACCGCCGGTGATATATACGTCGACAATGAGCATATCGCGCTCATCCGAAACCGCAAAGGGGAGACCATACCCAAAGACAGCCGGCAGGTGGACCGCATCCGTACGAAACTGGGCATGGTTTTTCAGCACTTCAACCTCTGGTCCCACATGACCGTACTTGAGAACGTCACAGAAGCCCCGATACATGTGCTTAAAAAGCCAAAAAAGGAGTCCCGGGAAAAGGGCATGGCCTACCTGGAAAAAGTCGGCATCGCGGACCGCTCTCACTATTACCCGGCCCAGCTTTCAGGCGGGCAAAAGCAGCGCGCCGCCATTGCGCGGGCCCTTGCCATGGAGCCGGAAGTGCTCCTTTTTGATGAACCGACCTCGGCCCTCGATCCGGAGCTGGTCGGTGAAGTGCTGCGCGTTATGAAGGATCTGGCCAAAGAAGGCCGGACCATGATCATGGCAACCCATGAAATGGCTTTTGCCAGGGACGTATCCAATCATGTCATTTTTTTGCACAACGGCGTTATTGAAGACGAGGGTGCGCCGGACTATATTTTCAAGAATCCGGGCTCCGAGCGCTGCCGTCAATTTTTATCCCGGTTTTTCTGATGAAAGACCGTAAACCATCAACCACGGACCTGTTCAACCAAACTTTCGGAGGAGACATGAGACACTTTATCAAGATCACCACAGCCGTTATCGTTGGCCTGTTTTTTCTGGCCGCCGGCGCACATGCCGAAAACGTGGTACGAATCGGCACAGAAGGCGCCTATCCGCCCTTCAACTATCTTGACAAGGATGGCAACCTCCAAGGCTTCGATATCGAGATCGCCGAGGCCCTGTGCGAAGCCGCCGATATGCAGTGCACATTCGTCACCCAGAGCTGGGACGGCATGATTCCGGCCCTTCTGGCCAGAAAATACGACGCCATCATCGCTTCCATGAGCATTACCGAAGAAAGAAAACAACGTGTCGATTTTACTGAAAAATACTATCAAACCCCGGCCCGGTTCGTAAAACATAAAGACCGGGACATCGAAATTTCCGAGGAAGGCCTTCGGGGAAAAACCGTCGGCGTTCAAAGGGCAACCGTATCCGCCAACTTCATCAATGACAATTTCTCGGACATAATGACCATAAGATCCTATGCCACCCAGGAAGAAGCCAACATGGACATTGCCTCCGGCCGCCTCGACCTGCTCTTTGCGGATGCCGTGGTTCTCCAGAACGGGTTTCTTGAAACCGATCCCGGATCGGATTACGAGTTCACCGGCCCCAGCTACACCGACGAAAAATGGTTCGGGGAGGGCATCGGCATTGCACTGCGCAAAGGGGAAGACGACCTGCGCAAGGCATTCAACGAGGCAATCATAACTATCCGGGAAAACAGCACCTACATGGAAATCAACGACAAATACTTCGATTTCGATGTATACGGCGATGAATAAGCCGTTATGGCACCGGCCATTAAGGTAAACATGGAATGCCCTTGATTGACCTCCAGGGATACGGCCCCCTTTTGCTCCAGGGGGCGAAGCTCACGATCTATGTGGGTACCTGCTCGATGGTCCTCGCCATCGTGCTGGGCCTGATCGGTGTGTTGGGCCAGTTGTCGAAATCCCCCGTGGTGCGGTTTCTGGTCAACACCTACACGACCGTTGTCAGGGGCATTCCTGAACTCGTTTTGATCCTTCTGGTCTACTATGGCGTACCGACCCTGATCCAGGACGTCTCCGCCGCACTCGGATCCCCGGTTTACGTGGCCCTTGACCCTTTCATATCCGGGACGGCCACCATCGGCTTTATTTACGGCGCCTTTTCAACCGAAGTATTCCGCGGGGCCTATCTCGCGGTTCCCAAGGGGCAGCTTGAGGCTGCCAGGGCCTGCGGCATGAGCAGCGCCTTGACCTTCAGACGGATCACCCTGCCGCAGATGATGCGCTATGCCCTGCCCGGCCTGGGAAACGTCTGGATGGTGCTGATCAAGGCCACCGCCCTGATTTCCGTCATTCAACTGCCGGAACTCATGCGCAATGCGGATATCGCGGCCCGAAACACGCGGCTGCCCTTCACCTTCTTTTTTGCGGCATCCCTTATCTACCTTGCGATTACGATCGTCTCCAACATCGTCCAGCAATGGGCCGAAAAACGGGCAAACCGCGGCGTGAGGGGGGCATAAGCCGATCATGGAGATTATCATCGAAAGCCTGCCCCGCTTATTGGGCGGCACCTTTATTACCCTCCAGATCACCGCCTTGAGCGTTCTCATCGGCTTTTGCCTGGCCATCCCGCTGGCTGTTCTTCGCGTTTCCCCGAAACGATTATTCAACCTGCCCGTATATGCCTTCACGTTTTACTTCAGGGGGACGCCCCTTTTGGTCCAGATATTTCTCATATATTACGGGAGCGGCCAATTCCAGGAGTTCCTGGACTCGGTGGGCCTATGGAGCCTCTTCCAGAGCGCATGGTTCTGCGCGGTTCTCTCCCTCACACTCAACACCGCCGCTTACTCCACGGAAATTTTCCGGGGCGGCATTCAGGGCGTTCCCGCCGGTGAAATCGAGGCTGCCCGGGCCTGCGGCATGTCCGGCCTTCGTCTCTACAGAAGAATCATCATCCCCAGGGCCATTCGCATCGCCTGGCCCGCCTACACCAACGAGGTGATTTTCCTGCTTCAGGCGTCTTCTCTCGTCTCCATCATCACGGTCATGGACCTCACCGGCGTGGCCCGGGAAATCGCCGCTCGCAGCTTCGCCTTCTACGAAATTTACATCTTCGCAGCCGTGATCTACATTATCGTGGTTTACGGCGTTCTTTGGGTTTTCAAACGCATTGAGAAGCGCATGAACACTTACTTGCAGACAGAGCTCCCCTGATATCATGAAAACGCACTCACACCTCAAGGGCGATCTCCTGCTCTTGCTCACTGCAATGATCTGGGGAACGGCATTCGTGGCCCAAAAAGTGGGCATGGACCATATCGGTCCGTTCATGTACACCGGTATCCGCTTCGCGCTTGGGGCACTGTTTTTGACGCCCTTCATGCTCCTTTTAAGCCGCAACCAGCCGTTTATCGTTAAACAACGGAAAGGGCCGCCTCTCGTGTCGGCCGGATTGCTGGCAGGCACCCTTCTTTTCGGCGGCAGCATCCTTCAGCAAATCGGGATCATTTACACCACAGCCGGGAAAGCGGGGTTCATCACGGGACTTTACGTGGTCATTGTTCCCCTGCTGGGATTGATCTGGAAATTCAATCCCGGAAAAGGCGTCTGGGCAGGTGCCTTTCTTGCTGTAACCGGCCTGTATCTTCTAACCGTGGACAAAGGGTTTACACTGTGCGTGGGGGATACGCTCGTCATTCTCTGCGCCTTTCTGTACGCCCTGCACGTACTGGCGATCGGCTGGCTGGCCCCCCGTCTCGATGTGCTGAGGCTTGCCGTCATACAGTTCTGGGTATGCGCAGGCCTGAGTCTCGGCATCGGCCTGATTGTTGAAGAGATGACCTGGGCGGCACTCAAGGGCGCGGCCGTACCGATCCTCTATGGCGGCCTGCTGTCCGTCGGCATTGGATTCACGCTTCAGGTTGTCGCCCAGCAAAAGGCGCCGCCAGCCCACGCCGCCATAATTTTGAGCCTGGAAACGGTGTTTGCCGTAATGGCCGGCCTGGTCATCCTGGGCGAAAATCTTTCCGTCAGGGGATGGACCGGCTGCCTCCTGATGCTGGCCGGCATGATAGCCGCGCAGATACAACTTAAAAGTGCGTCAAGGTTGACGACTTTGTAAAAAGTCCAATATCTGCGTTACGCGCGATTTCCGAAGAATATCACGTACACTTAAGTACGCTCAATTCTTAAAAAATCGCGCAAGCCTTGATCTTGGACGTTTTACAAAGTCGTCTGACCTCGACTTTTTACGAGACTATCAAGGTTGACGGCAAAGTAAAAAATCATAAGATAAGGAACAAGATAAGAAAC
>PUOB01000169.1 GCA_003551985.1 Desulfobacteraceae bacterium
AATATCCCGGCTTTCCCGTATTGCTTTAAGATATCGTCCGAATGACAGGGTTTGGGATGTCTCCATGAGTAATCGTTTTTATCACGCTTATAATATGACGACTTCGTAAAAAGTCGGTTTCAGACGGCTTTGTAAAATGTTCAAGATCAAGGCGCGTGCAATTTTTGAAGAATTGATTGTACTTAAACGTACATGAGATTCTTCAAAAATTGAGCGCAACGCAGATATTGGACATTTTACGAAGCCGTCATAATATGATTCGGATATGGGCGGACCCCCTCAGCGATTTGAGCCATTCATCAAATTTTTCTTCAACCTTTTGTTCGTACATCTGTTGTTCAATCTGTTGCCTGGCATCTTCCATTTCCTGTTCTTCAGGCGCTTCAAGGTCTTCAAGCAGGAAAATCTGGAAGCCAAGTTCGGTTTCCACGATGCCGGTATATTCCCCGGGTTCGAGTGCGGCCATTTCCGGCTGAAGGTGCTCCGAGAGGTCCTCGAGCGCAAACGTGCCCAGCCGGCCGCCGTCCGCGGCATTGGGCGCCATGGAATGTTTTTCGGCCATCTCGGCAAAATCCGCCCCGCCTTCAAGCGCTTCGAGAACGTCTTCCATTTGGCGGCGCACCTCGTAACGGTCATCCCCGAACAGCATAAAAATGTTTCTGAGCTTGTATTTTCCCGTCAGGCCGTATTTTTCAGGATTGGCTTCATAGTACTCCCGGACATCATCCTCGGTGACCACGATTCTTGATTTTATTTCCCGGTTTATCAGCTGGTTTCTTAAAATCTGCTGTCGTATATCGCTGCGGTACTCGTCCATGGATATGCCGCGCGCCGAAAGCGCTTCCTGTAGATCTTCCTGCGTCATCCGGTTTGAGGCCTTGATCCGTTCAATGGTCGCATCGACCTCGCTTTCGCCCGCACGAAGGCCAAGTTCGTTTATGACCTGATCCACCAGTTTCTCGTCGATCAAATCGTCGATCAACTGCTTCCGGATTTCATAAATCTCTTCAGCCTGCTTTTCGGGCGTCAACCCGCTGGCACGAATTCGCTGCTTTACGGGCTCCAGTTCCCGGTTCAGGTCGGAAAGGCGGATAATGTCTTCATTGACAATGGCGACGATACGATCCACCACTTTAGCGGCGGCGGTGACATGCACCGCCGGACCGGCATGAACAGCAATCATTGAGAAAACCAAAAAAACAACCGCTTTTTTAAACATCAAACCATCCCACCCTTTATTTTATATTTTTTTCATCTTTTTTGAATATTTTAATTATTAACACAACTTGCAATTTCCATTAATATTTTTTTGCTCTGATTCATGAGGCTGTTTATACCGGACTTGTTCAACTGTACCATCAAGGTTTGAGACGGTGTCATCCGAAACCGGTACGGGTTGGCTTGTATCAGGTCGGCCAGCGCATACGGCTTTTTCTGATGGCGCTCCGAAAAGGCCATTGAAAGGGCTTCCATGGTCAAATCGAGCCGCTTCACGCCCGCTCTCTTGGCAAGTATTTTAAGCATGATCTTGAGCAGCAGGTTGAGCACCTCCCGGGGCGGCTCCCCGTATCGATCAATGAGTTCCGCCCGGAAATCCGCCACTTCCTTCAGTTCATGCATTCTGGCCAGTCTGCGGTACGCGGACAGGCGCCCGTCCAGATCCGGGATATAGTCTTCGGGAATATATACGGAAACCGGTATATTGATTTCCGGCTCAAGGGGTTCTGTTACGACCTCGCCCTTCAGTTTTGAAATGGACTCCTCCATCAGCTGCAGGAACATATCATACCCGACCGCCGAAATGTGTCCGGACTGGTGGATGCCCAATGCGGCGCCGCCGCCCCTGATTTTGAGATCATTGAGCGCAATCTGGAACCCGGCGCCAAGATCGCTGTGCGCCATCAACACCTTTAGCCGCTTTTGTGCATCCCGGCCAAGAGCCGCCTCATCCGGAACAATAAGGTATGCATAGGCCTGCTCACCCGCCCTTCCCACGCGGCCGCGAAGCTGGTATATCTGCGCCAGCCCGAACCGGTCCGCGCGGTTGACGATAATGGTATTGGCATTTGGGATATCCAACCCGGATTCTACGATGGTAGTCGTGACGAGCATATCGATATCGCGGTTGACAAACTTTTGCATGACGTCTTCAAGCTCTTTTTCGCTCAGGCGCCCGTGGGCGACGCCAAGACGAGCCTCTGGCACCAGGTCTTTCAAATACTTTGCCATGTTCCAGATGGTATTGATGTTGTTGTGGACAAAAAAGATCTGCCCGCCGCGCTCCATTTCCCGGGTAACGGCCTCGGATATGACCGCGGGGTCGAGTTCGCTGATATATGAAATGATGGGCTGGCGCAATTCCGGCGGCGTAGAAATAATGCTGATATCGCGCACGCCCAGCATGGACATGTGGAGGGTCCGCGGTATGGGTGTGGCGGTCATGGACAATACATCCACAGTACACCTGAGGGTTTTCAGTTTTTCCTTATGCTTGACCCCGAAGCGCTGCTCCTCGTCGATAATAACCAGGCCCAGGTCTTTAAATGCGATGTCCTTCTGGAGCAGGCGATGGGTGCCGATGATGATGTCGGCCGTACCGCCCTTCATGCGCGCAACGATTTCCTTTTGAACCTTTTTTGTGCGAAAACGACTGATGCATTCGACGGTTCCGGGATAGTTTTCAAAGCGCTGGACAAATGTATGGTAATGCTGCTCCGCAAGCAGCGTGGTGGGCACCATCATCACAACCTGCTTGCCGTCGTTGACCGCCTTGAAAGCCGCGCGCAATGCAACCTCGGTCTTTCCGTACCCCACATCCCCGCATATCAGCCGGTCCATCGGGACGGGCGCTTCCATGTCCGCCAGGACATCTTCAATCGCTTTCATCTGGTCTTCGGTCTCTTCATATACGAACCCTGCCTCGAAATCCCGGTAGTAGCTGTCATCGCCGCCGAAGGCATGGCCTTTTTCGACTTTGCGCTGGGCATACAGTTCAAGGAGTTCATTGGCAATTTTTTCAACGCTTTTCCTTGCTTTGGCCTTGGTCTTTTGCCACGACGTACCGCCAAGTTTGTCTATGACAGGAACGACATCATCCACACCCATGTATTTCTGAACCATATCCATGCGGTCCACCGGCAGGTAGAGCTTGTCCCGGTCACGGTACTCGATGACCATGAAATCATTTGTAACGGCATCGATGGTCAGCTTTTCAAGGCCCTTGTACCGCCCGATCCCGTGGGCGATATGGACAATCAAATCATCGGTGTTCAAATCGGAAAAATCGAGAAACGCACTCTGGGCGATACGGCGTTTCTGCCGCCGGCTTCGACGGACCAACCGCTTTCCGAAAATCTCGTTTTCCGTGGCAATGGCCAGGCGCTGGTCGTGCAACACAAACCCTTCGCTCAGATGCCCCGGCACAATACCCGACTTCGGCGACCGACCGGCTGTCATATCCCGAAAAGAGGGGAAAATGTCCATATCGGCGCCGTGAGGATCAAGCAGCCCTTTCAGCCGCTCCGCCTGAAACCGGGTTTGGCAAACCAGCCCCACATGGTAAGCCTTTTTTTGATGGTTATCGATCCAATCAACCAGCGGCTTGAGCAATTCGTCCTTGCCGTGAACTTTAACCTGGTCGGCAAGCCCGGAATTATCCTCAACCGACAGGCTGAACACCGCTTTTGTCTCTTTTTCCATATCCGTATCAGCGCCCAACCGGACCATCCGAAAGGACAGCGTCTGTCTTTCCGAGAGGGCTGATTTAACGGTAGACCACGACTGGTAAACCGATTCCGGCATCACGCACATCCGGTTGTCGTCACGGGCGGAAAGGTAATTTTTGGTTGCCAAAGACTCCCTTTTAGCGGCTTCGCTTTCACTAGCCGGTGGGTCGTATTCAACAATTAAGGCATTTTGATCCATGTAATCGAACACCGTGTCCGTTCGGTCGTAAATCAGCGGCAGCAGCCCCTCGATTCCCGGAAAAACGCCCTCGTTGCCAAGTTTGTCAATAAAATCCGTGACCGCCGCCTCGGTAATGCCGGCGGATGCCTTTTGAGCGCGCGCCCGTTCAATCACCGCATCCATTTGATGCTTTTCAAAAACAACCTCCCGGGCCGGCAGAATGACCGCTTCCTCAAGGGTATCGAGTTTTCTTTGGCTGGCAACGGAAAAACGGCGGATGGCGTCCACCGTGTCGCCGAACAGCTCGATGCGGACCGGGTCATCGCAGCCCGGTGAAAACACATCGATAATGCCGCCGCGTACGCTGTATTCGCCGGGCTCCTCGACGATCGCGGCATGGACGTAGCCGCCGGAATGAAGCTTGCTGATAAACCGGTCACGGTCCAGATCCTCGTTTTGCATGACAAGCTCAGCATAGTCGCTCAATACCTGCCTGGGGATGATCCGCTGAAGCAGCGTTTCCGCGGGAACGACCACAATGGCGGGTGAATTTCCGGAAACCGCCAGCTCATATAAAATGCGTATCCGCCGGGACGCTGTCTGGCTGTGGTAGGCAAGGCGCTTGAAGGGCAGGATATTATACGGGGGAAACACCAATACGCGGGGCATGGACGGCCCGGCAAAAAAATTCAGGTCCCCTGCCACGGATTCCGCCACCTTCATGGTCGGCACGATGACGAAAACAATACGGTTTACCCTTTCAGACAGGCGGGATACCACGTACGCCTTTTCAGCACCCCCGGATCCGGCGAATTCGACATTCCGGCCGGACGGCGCCTGAACAGCCTCGATTATTTCTTCAATGGCGCCATGATTGGCGTCAATAAACATTTCCTTGAGATTTTTCATTCAACCCTTGATGCACTCGTAAAAAGTCGTCAATCTTCTGCTTGTTTAAAAACCGCTTGCCCCCCCAAAAACCGCTTGACCCCCCAATGGGGCGCATGCTAATAAATGCGGTACATTTTCTCAGCCGACGTAGCTCAGCTGGTAGAGCAGCTGATTCGTAATCAGCAGGCCAGCGGTTCAAATCCGCTCGTCGGCTCCATGAAAAACCAGGGGCAATTCATCGCCTCAATATATAGATTGCTGACAAAAGTTCAAGGCCATTATTTTGATGGCGTCGT